>JANQGN010000583.1 GCA_028277295.1 Rhodospira sp. | reverse complement strand
GGCGTACCTGCTTGGCGAAAAACGCCTGCCCAACCAGACGCCACCCCACTACACCCTGGGATCGAAGGAGGAGGCGGTCCTCTACGTCCTCTCCAGCCTGGAGACATGGACCTCCACCAAGGGCGCCCTGGCCTGGCTGAGCGAGACCGCCAAAAACACACTGTAAAAATTGGGCCGCTCAAAATCCGCGATAGCACCCTGTTATCGCTCACAAAACCCTGCTCCGCCCAAAACCCGGTGACCGATCCGGGTTCATGGCGACAGTTTTTCAGGTGCTCAGCCGACGGATGAGTTCGGTTCAGGCGGCGTCCGGGCGGCGCGCCACGCCCGCCAGCCGCCATGGCGGGTAATCTCCTCGGCGCCGTCCAGGCCGGCGGGCTCGCAGACGAAGCCCTTCACGCGGGCGCCATCGGCCAGGGTCACGGTACCGATGGCCAGGGGCGGCGGCACCTCTTCCGTCACCGCGCCGAAGGCGGCATGGGACAGCGCCCAGACCTCGACCTTCAGGCCCGGCCCCCGGTATCCGGGGGCATGGACGAGGCCCGGCCTGGCCGGCGCGGCGCCGGCCAGCGCGTACAGACGATAGTCCGGGGCCGTGCGGTCGGTTCGCAGGAAGGCCGCGCCCCGCTCGGAGAGCTGGTGAGCCAGAGGTTCCCCGCGCAGGTGAGCGCCCACCACCGCCAGGTGGACCGTCCCATCGTGCCCCCGGACCAACGGCGCCGCGTCGTCGCAGGACCGGTGCAGGGCGTCGCCCAGGCCCGCCAGAGCGCCGTCGCTGAAGGCCGGGCCGATGAGCGTCACACCGAAGGGCAGCCCTTCCTTCTCGCCGCCCGGCGGCCGCACTCCGCCTGGCACCGCCACGGCCGCCAGATCGAACAGGTTCACGAAGTTGGTGTAGAGCCCCAGGGTCGCGTTCAACCGGACCGGGTCGGCCACCACGTCCGCGACCCGGTACTGCGTCGGCGCGGTGGGCAGCAGCATGGCGTCCATGGTCTCCCACTGGCCCTCCGCCTGGCGCTGAAGCGCCTTCAGGCGGGCCATTCCGTCGAAGGCATCGCGGGCCGAATAGCGGTCTCCACCCAGGACGATCCCGGCGACGGTCGGGTCGCAGGCCGATGCGTTGGCCCGGATGAAGTCGCCGACGGCGGCCGCGCGTTCGGCCACCCACGGGCCGGCGTAGAGCAGCGCGGCGGCGTCGCGAAACGGTGCGTAGTCGATCTCCACGACGTCCCAGCCCAGGCCGCGGGCGCGGTCGATGGCGGCGGCGTACAACGCGGCGGCGGCCTGGTCGCCCGCGAACTCCCGGTCCGCCGACGCGAGGACGCCGATGCGCGGACAGGGCGGGAGCGGCACGGGCCGGGGTGCCCGCGACCAGGGATCGGCGGGGTCGAAGCCCTCCGCCACCCGACGCACCCGATCGCCGTCGCCCACGGTCCGCGCGAACACGGTGACGCAGTCCAGCGAGGCGCAGGCCGGCACGACGCCCCGCGTGGACAGCAGGCCCCGGGTCGGCTTGATCCCGACGATGGTGTTGAACGCCGCCGGCACCCGGCCCGACCCGGCGGTGTCGGTGCCCAGCGCGAAGGCCACCAGTCCCGCCGCCACGGCCACGCCGGAGCCGCTGGAGGAGCCGCCGGAGATGTAGTCACGGTCGATCACGCAGCGCGGGGCGCCGTGCGGGCTGCGCGTGCCGACCAGGCCGGTGGCGAACTGGTCCATGTTGGTGCGACCGACCAGGATGGCCCCAGCAGCCTTCAGGCGGGCGACCACGGGGGCATCGTCCGCCGGCTGATAGGCATAGGCGGGGCAGGCCGCCGTGGTGGGCAACCCGGCGGTGTCGATGTTGTCCTTGACGGCGAAGGGCACACCGTACAGCGGTTTGCCTAGCGGCCCCGCCGCCTCTAGCGCGCGGGCGGCGGCCAGCGCCTGGTCCTCCGGAACCAGGGCAACCCAGACGGCGGGGTCGATCGCCTGGTAGGCGCGGATGCGGGCATAGGCCGCCCGCACGGCGGCCACCGGCGACGCGGCGGCGACCGCGCCATGCACGGTCATGTCAAAGGCGGTCTTATCAAAGGCGGTCATGCGCCCGTCTCCCGCAGCAGGACCATCAGCGGCTGGCCAGGGCGGACCTCCTGACCCGCCTGAACAAGGATATCGTCGACCACACCCGCGCCCGGCGCCGTGACCTCCACCTCCATCTTCATGCTTTCCAGGATGGCCAGCGGCTGTCCGGCCTCGACCCGGGCGCCCTGGTCCACCAGCAGCTTCCACACCGATCCGTGCAGGGCGGCGTCGGCGGTCAGGCCGTTGTCCGGCAGGCGCAGG
>JANQGN010000570.1 GCA_028277295.1 Rhodospira sp. | reverse complement strand
CCCCGGCCACGTCGGGAGCCTGCTTCAGGAAGCGCGCCTGCGTCAGGGCCACGACCTGCGGATCATCGCGGACGACCTGCGGATTCGCTACCATTACCTGTTAGCGATCGAGGGCGGCCGCTACGATGATCTCCCCGGCCCCACCTATGCCGCGGGATTCGTGCGCGCCTACGCCGAATACCTTGGACTGCCGGCCGAGGAGACCCTGCGCCGGTTCCGTGATGAAACCCAACCCCGCGCCAATCGCCCCGCCCAACTGGACTTCCCCACACCGGCCAATGACGGCGGCATGCCCGCCGGCGCCTTCCTTTTGGTGGCGCTGATTGTCGCCGGGTGCGCCTACGGCATGTGGTTCTGGCTGTCGTCCCAGGGCAAGACCGTGGCCGATCTGGTGCCCGACATCCCGGCGACGGTCGCCGACCTGGTGGGTGAGTGGAGGGCCGCCCTGCCCGGCCTGGACACCTCCGCGCCGGCGGCGGACACCGCGATGGAGGCCGACGCCGACGCCCTCGTTGACCGAGGGACCACGGTGGCGAACGCCGACGCGGCCATGGTTTCCGAGGACGCGCCCGCCACCGACGTTACCCCCGCCCCCATCGCGCCGGCCTTGGACGCGCCAACACGGGTGGCCAGCGCCGACCCCGACGCGAACGTGTCGATCGTGATCCGTGACCCAGGCAGTCTGGAGGCGCTGCTGGACGCGCCCATGGGCAACACCGCGACTGCCGCGACCACGGGACCGCCACCGGCAAGCACCGGCGCCAGGAGGGCGGAGGCCGAGGCTGAGGCGGAAGCAATGGGGGACCCTGGCCAGGGTCGCGACCAGACCCCGATCCCGCCAGGCGATCCGGTGACCGGCGCACCCGTGACGACGGCCGATCCCGCCTCGGCGTCAGTACCCCAACCCGGCGCCGGGGACCCGCCCCCCACCATCGATGACGCGGCCGGCGGCACGCCCCTGGTGGCGTCAGTGGCACCCGATCAGAACGACACAGCGCCGCCCGCCCCAGAGACCAACGCCCCAGAGACCAACGCCCCAGAGACCAACGGCCTAGAGACCGTGACAGATTCGCCGGCGGCCGTGCTGGATGGCGTCACCGACCCCGCGCCCACGCCCACCGAGACCGAACCAGCCGGGGCGCGCCCCACCACCCCGGACGCCGAGACCTCGGCGCGCGCGGATGCCGGTCTGGCCCCCGACGCCGACACGGTCGCGGGGGCGGGAGCGAGGGCCGGCGTCGAGACCGATGACGAGACCGATGACGAGACCGGGGCGCCAGGAAACGACCAGATCGCCGTGGCGACAGGGGAGACGGGGGAAACGGGGACCTGGGCGACCGAGTCCGCCCCGCCCGCGCCCCAGGCCCCCGAGGTGCCGGCGGTCCCCGAGACCGGCGAAACGGCCGCCCGTCCAGCAACCGACCCGCCCCCGGAGCCGGACGCCCAGACCGAGGCCGAGCCGGGACCGGAAGGGCCGGAGCCCGTCCCAGCCCCCTTCTACGTGGGGCGCGCCGCCCCGCCTGATGTCCGTGCCGCAGGCGAGGACGCCCGCATCGTGCTGCGCGCCAGCCGGGACGCCTGGATTCAGCTTCGCCGCGACGGCGACCTGGTGTTGCGCCGGCTGTTGCGGCGCGGCGATGTCTACGCCATTCCGGCCGGCGGCGGCTATGTCCTGAACACCAGCAACGCCGGCGGCCTGGAGGTCTACGTGGACGGACGGCGGGTCCGTGATCTGGGCCCCGTCGGCGCCCGCCGCAACGGCGTTCGTCTCTCTCCCAGTGGCTTGAATTGACGGCGGCGATAGCCTAATACCTGGGACCAGCGCGGGCGTCGCCTCTCGGCCGCGCCTCGGCGCGCCACGACCGCAGGATCATGCCCCCCGCCGTCGGGCACCCCTCGGCCAGCCCGAGACCCGCGCCCCGCGCCCCGCGATAGTCTTCCGGGACCGGTCCAAGGATGGCGCGGAGTCGGTCCACCGCCGCCAGCCCCTCTCACCGGCTCATGACATAAGGGGGTTCCATGTCCGAGCGTCCCTACCGCGTCATCCAACGCCGCCCGAGCCGCAAGATCCACGTCGGTCGGGTCGCGGTCGGCGGCGATGCGCCAATCTCGGTGCAGACGATGACCAACACCATCACCGCGGACGTGGCCGCCACCGTGGCGCAGGTGCGGCGGATGGAAGAGGCTGGCGCGGACATCGTGCGCATCTCGTGCCCTGACGAAGCCTCCACGCGGGGCCTCAGGGCGATCATTGCCCAGGTCGAGGTGCCGATCGTCGCCGACATCCATTTCCACTACAAGCGGGCCATCGAGGCCGCCGAGGCCGGCGCCGCCTGCCTGCGCATCAACCCGGGCAACATCGGCTCG
>JANQGN010000567.1 GCA_028277295.1 Rhodospira sp. | reverse complement strand
GGCCGCCGCCGTTCTCGGCGCCCCCATCTCCACCAGCCTGATCATCTTTGAACTGACCGCCAACTACGCCCTGACCATCGCCGTCATGATGGCCGTGGTCCTGGCCACGACCGTCGCCCAGGCGCTGACCGGGCATGGCTCGGTGTTCCACTGGCAGTTGGCACGCCGCGGCCTGGACGTGGACACCGACCGCCAGCGCCTGATGCTGCGTGATGTGCGAGTGCGCGACCTGGTCGCCCACCATCCGCCGACCACCGTACTGGCGACGGCGAGCCTGGCCGACGTGGCCCAGGCGTTCCGGGCCAGCGACGGCCGCCCGGTGTTCGTGGTGGATCCGGCGGGGCGGCTGCTGGGATCCATTGTGTTGCCGGACGTGGCCGAGGTGCTGCTCCACAGTGAGGAGCACGCCGATCGCACCGCCCTGGACCTGGCCATGACCGATCCACCGGTTCTGGCGCTGACGGAAACCCTGGACGACGCCCTTGGCCGCCTGGAGGACCTGCGCGACCCACACATGGCCGTGGTGAAGGATCGCGACTCCATGATCCTGGTGGGGGTGGTGCGCGACCGCGCCCTGATGCAGGCCTACGCTCGCACTCTCTCGCGGCTGCGCGCCGAGGACCGGGGCGATCCAGCAGGGTAGCACGCCGCCGCGTCGGACCGGCGACGTCCCCTCACGATTTCGGCGGCATCCACTGCATGTCCGGCGACGACACCAGGTGCGGCGTCAGGTGGGCGAGGATCTGCGCCGTCAGCGTGGTGTCGAATGCCCCAATCAGGGTCTCCACCAGGGCAAACCAGGTTTCCTCGCGCTCATTGATGGTGGCGTCCTCGGGCACGGTCTGGCTGCGCCAGACCTTGGCGTTGGCCTCACCCAGGGACACGCCCGTCATGTCGTCCACCAATTCCAAGGTCGCTTCCAACTGGGCGTAGTAGCTCTCCGCCTGCTCGGTCTTGAGCAGACCACGCACGCCCCTCTCCACCGTCAGCCGCGTTTCCACCACGCTGGCATCGTGCACGGTGAAACGGACGATGGCCTCGCCCTCGCCGTTGGCCTGCAGGCGGTCCTCGGCCCACAGCCCGGCGGCCCGGTCGGGAGCCAGCGGCATGAGGTGCTCCACGTTGGGCGGCCGGCCCGGCCGTCGGTACTGGGAGCGGACGTCCACCCGGCGCGCGCGGAACAGAAACGGCGGCTTGTGGGAGAAGCGGAGGTCGGGGAAGGCGGGCCGGCTCGGCGGTTGTGTGCAGCCGGCCAGCCCGACCAACGAGACCGCGCCCAGACCCAGCGCCGCCCGCATCACGGACCGTCGCGTCGCTGCGCCCATGACATCCCCTCCGTGTCTGTCACGGCCCCCGCATGCGAATCGTCGGATCACGCCGCGCCGGGAGCGCCCCCCGGCCTGTCGTCCGCACCATCGCCCGAGTCGCCCCCCGGCGGGCCCTCACCGCTCAGTGCATCCAGCGCCTGATTCGAAAAGGTATAATCCGCGCCACAGAATTGGCAAGTCACCCGAACCATTCCATCGTCCTGGACCATGTCCGCCAGGTCCGCGCGCGAGAACCGGGCCAGGGCCGCCTCGACCTTGTCGCGCGAACAGCGGCAGCCGAACCGCAAAGGCCGCGTCTCGCCGGGAACCAGACCCTCGCCGTGAAACAGCCGGTGGAGGATCCGGCCCGGCGTCAGCGCCGGGTCCAGCAGTTCGTCCTCGCCCAGGGTATCGAGCAACACGCCAGCCGTCTCCCAGGCATCGCGGGCGGCGGCATCGTCGCGCCCTCCCGCCTCGACCGGCATACGCTGCAACAGAACGCACCCAGCCCGCCATCCCCCGGCGTCCGAGGCCGTGACCGGCGCCCGATGGGCGGCGGTGCGCACCACCGTGGGCAGTTGCTCGGATTGGTGAAAATAATGGGACACGCAGTCGCTTAAGGTGCCGTCCACAAGGGCCGTGATGCCCTGATAGCGCTCGGTGCCCGGCCCCTGGTCCACGGTGAAGGCCAGGTGGCCGCCCCCCACCAGCGCCCGCGGGTTAAGCGCCACCGGACGCTCATCGTCGAGGCCGCTCCCGACCGCCCTCAGGGCGGCGGCCAGGCGGTCACGGTCCACCCGGGCCACGGCGCGCACGTCGCCGGTGCTGGTGATATCGGCCATGAGGGTGGGCACCGGGCCGTCACCGCTGGTCTGCAAGGTAAACACGCCGTCGAACTTGAGGCCCCCCGCCAGGGCGGCGGCCAGAACGGTGGTCTCGGCCAGCAGCGCCTCGACCACCGCCGGCTGGTCCTGCCAGCCCAGCAGATCGTCAAGGGCCCCGCCGAGGCGCACCAGGCGCCCACGCAGGGCGCCGCCGTCCAGGTAAAACCCGTGGATGCTGTCGTTCCAGGGAGACATGCCGCGCTCCGGTCACGTGAGGACGGTCGGTGCGGCGGCGCGCCGGATCAACGGTCCACCGCGCGCGACCGACACGTGGGGACCCTCGCCGCCGCCCGCCAGGGGGACGCGACAACCGGGTTCTCGGCCGCGCCGGGTATCAGACGGTCAGGCGTCAGGCGCCCAGGCACCAGGCGAGGATGCCCTTCTGGGCATGCAGGCGGTTCTCGGCCTCGTCCCACACCGCCGACTGAGAACCGTCAATGACGGCGTCGGTCACCTCCTCGCCCCGGTGCGCCGGGAGGCAGTGCATGAACACCGCGTCCGGCGCGGCCCGCGCCATCAGCGCCTCGTTCACCTGATAGCGGCGCAACAGATTGTGGCGGTTGGCCACCTCCTGCTCTTCATCGCCCATGGACACCCAGGCGTCGGTGACGACGCAATCGGCGCCGTCCACCAGCATCTCGGGATCAACGCCCTCGACCACCCGGGCGCCGCTGGTCCGCGCCCAGCCGATCACCTCGGGATCCACGCGAAGCTCTTCGGGGCAGGCCAGCCGCAACTCGAATCCGAAGCGGGCGGCCGCCTTGACCCAGGAGGTGGCCACGTTGTTACCGTCGCCGCTCCAGGTCACCACGCGCCGGCTGAGATCGCTTCCCTTGCGTTCCTGCAAGGTCAGGACATCGGCCATCAACTGGCATGGATGGGCGACGTTGGTCAGGCCATTGATGACCGGCACGGTGGCATGGGCGGCCAGTTCGGCGAGGCGTTCCGGCTCCTTGGTGCGGAACATGATGGCGTCCACGTAGCGCGACAGCACGCGCGCGGTGTCGGCGAGGGTCTCGCCGCGATCGATCTGGCTTTGGCTGGCATCCAGCATCAGCACGTCCCCGCCAAGCTGACGCATGGCCACCTCGAACGACACGCGGGTCCGGGTCGAGTTCTTCTCGAAGATCAAGGCCAGGACTCGGCCCTCCAGGGGGCGCGCCTGGCCCAGGGCATTCGCGTTGCCGGCGGCCTTGAGCCGGCGCGACAGGTCGAGAATACCCGTCAGGGTCCCGGTCTCCACCTGGTCCAGGTCGAGGAAATGACGGGGGGATGTCCCGCCCGGCGGCGCGCCGGCGGGTTGAAAGGATGGGGTCATGGTCATGTTACGTCGCCAATGTCTCGCAGGCGGCCCGCAGCTTCTCAAGCGCCGCGTCCACCTCAGCGGAATCGATGATAAGGGGCGGCAGGACCCGCGCCACATTGTCGCCGGCGGGCACCAGCAACAGGCCCTGGTCCAGGCAGGCGGAGACCAGGTCACCATTGGGGACCCTGCATTTCAGGCCCCACATCAGGCCCAGGCCGCGCGCGCCCTCCAGCACGCCCGGACAGGCGCCGACCAGGTCGCGCAGGCCCCGGCCCAGGGCGTCGCCCACGCGTGTCACCCGCGCCAGGAACCCCGGCGCGAGAACCTCCGACAGAACGGCCTCGGCCACCGCCATGGCCAGCGGGTTACCGCCAAACGTGGTCCCGTGCGCGCCGGCCGAGAAGGCGGCGGCGCAGCGCTCGGTGGCCAGCAGCGCGCCCACCGGAAAGCCGCCGCCCAGCCCCTTGGCGGCGGTGAGGATATCGGGGGCGATGCCGGCCTGCTCGTGGGCGAACAGGGTGCCGGTGCGGCCGACGCCGGTCTGGATCTCGTCCAGGATGAGCAACAGGCCGAACTCGTCGCACATGGCCCGCAGGCCCGCCAGGTAGCCCTCGGGCGCCGGACGAATGCCGCCCTCGCCCTGCACCGGCTCCAGGAACACCGCGCAGGTGCGTTCGCCCACCGCCTGGCGCGCCTCGTTCAGGTTGCCGA
>JANQGN010000556.1 GCA_028277295.1 Rhodospira sp. | reverse complement strand
CCGACGCCCCACGGACGGGATCACCGCCCGGATCATGCCGGGATGCGCCATGGTCCCACGTCCTCCGCATCATATCGGCGAGAGTATAGAGGCGAGCATCCTTCCCGGCAAAGACCGGCGCGGCAAAGCAGCCGGTCCCATTCTGGCGCGGCGTCTCGGACCATGGGTGTCGCGCCCAGGCTCGCCAAGCCCATCCCGAGACCTGCCGTCGGGCAAGGGTGATCCTTGCGGCCGCCAAAAGAGAATGCGTATCATTCCTCTTTGATGATCATGGACATGGTCCGGGCCCTTCCGTGGACGCATCTCCTGGACGGCCAAGAAGAGGACGTTCCACGCATGGACATGCGGCACGCACCGCGCGGGTCCCGTCATGGGGCCATCTCTGACCACGGCGCCATGGGGATGTTGGCAACCGGCGTGGACTCACCGGTCCCTGACCGAAGCCCGGTCTCCCCGTTCGCGACACTTGTCGACCATTTCAATGCCGCTCTTTGCATGCGCGATACGTTTCGGGTGCGGGCCTGCGGGGGCAACCGCCTGTGCCTGGAGGTGAACCCGGTCCTGGGCGCCGGCCGCGCGGACCTCCACCGGTTTCACAATGGCCTGACCCTCAATATTGGCGACTACGCCTTTTCGGATGGGTTGGAGGAACCCTACCCAGCGCTTGGGCCCCAGTTTAACGTCAGCATCATGCTGGGTGGTCGGCTGGAGATGACCGCGCTTGAAACGGGCGGGAGACATCATATCGCAACCGGGCAGGTCTGGCTGCGCGCCGGAGACATCGGCCCGATGCGGGCCCGCCTGGCGGCCGGTGTGCGGATGCGCGGCCTGTCGATCGACGTTCCGGCCGCCATGGCCGAGGAATGGCGAGAGGACGGGCCGCGTGCCTTCAATACGGCCATCGCCGGGATCCTGGCCTCGGTGGATCCGGTCTGCGCGCGGGTTCCGGCCGCCACCGGTCGCATTCTGGAGATCGCGGACGCCCTCGTGGATGCCAACACCGAAACGGCGTGCGGGCGCCTGCGCGCGGAATCCCTGGCGCTGGGCCTGCTGTCGGAGGTGCTCGCGCCGGATGCCACGCCGGACCAGATCACCGGTATCGGCGCGCGGGTGGCCCGCGAAAAAAAGGCGGCGCTGGACGAAGCCATGGACATCCTGCGGGCCGAGTGGTGGGACCCGCCGACGATCGCCCAGGTGGCGCGTCGCGTCGGGTTGAACGAGTGCTATCTCATGGCCGGGTTCCGCGAGCGCTTCGGCACCACCATCGCCGGCACCATCCGCGCCCTGCGGATGGCCGAGGCGCGCCGGCTGATCGAACGCGAAGGGCAGTCCGTTAAGCAGGCCGCCGAGACGGTCGGCTACCGTCATGTCGGATATTTCGCGGCGGTCTTCCATCGCGTGCACGGCTGCTTGCCGTCAAGTCTCGGCGCCCGGCGGGGCGGTCGTGACGCGCGCGAAGAGTGAGCGCGACTCAGCCAAAAGGCGACACCGGCATGTAGGGTGCGCTCGCGCCGTCAGGCGTAGCGCACCTTTCCGCCAAGAGATGGTGCGCTGCCCGCCATTTTATGGCGGTCGAGCGCGCCCGACGCGTCTCCGCAAGAGTCAATGTCAGGCGCCGTTGGTATGACGCACGCGGAAACGGAGTATGCCTTGCCCACCGAGGTCAACCAGTCCGCTCCAGCGCGCGGCCATCCCCACAAGTATACGGGTGCGCGGTCGCCGGTGTGGGGGAGGGGACCAACCAGGGCTTCCAAAGGCCGCTTTCATTGATCGGTTGTATTCGTGAGGTATAGGGGCCAACGGATTATGGGATCTTAGTTGTGTTTTTCGCTCCTCTAGCTGGTGTGGTGCCTGAGGGCCTTCCTAAGATGCGGGCCCAGATCGCCTTCCCACAGCGACACGAGCCCGCCCATGACACGCCCGCCCATGACACGCCCGCCCATGACACGATTGATCTCTCTGTCGAGCCACCTCGGCCGGCCCCCCTCCGAGCGCCTTGCCCTGGGGGTGCTCATTCCGCTCGCCGCGCTCCTCGCCGGCGCGCCGGCCCTCGCGCAGGACGAGGATCCGGCGGTGGCCGCCACCGCACCGGACGGTCCGCTCGTTCTGGATGCCGTGACGGTCACGGCCCGGCACGCGCAGGAGGACATCCGCGACATTCCCTTCAGTGTCACGGTCATCGGCGGCGACGATATCGAGGCCCGCGGCGCGAAGCGTGTGGACAGCACCTTCAAGGACGCGCCGGGGATCGGGTTCACGACCTATGGCGATCCCGACAGCGCCAACGTGAAGATCCGCGGCGTGGGCTCGATGAACCGTGTCAGCGGCGACGATAGCTCGGTGGTCGTCTACATCGACGGCATGCCGCACAGTGTGACCGACGCCTCTACCCAGGCCCTGGACGTCGAGCGTATCGAGTTGCTCAAGGGTCCCCAGGGAACCCTCTACGGACGCAACAGCGAGGCCGGGGCGATCAACATCATCTCCCGCCGGCCCACCGACGTTCTGGAGGGCTATGTGCGCGGCGAGATCGGCACCGGGGACTACCGCCTGACCGAGGGCGCCCTCAGTGGGCCCATCGTCGATACGCTCAAGGGGCGTCTCGCCTTCCGCTATACCGGGGAAGACGCCTGGGTGGAGAACGCCAACACCGGCGAACCCATGACCGAGCCCGAGGACATCGCGGTGCGCGGGACCCTGCTATGGGAGCCGACGGACAGAACATCGCTGACCGTGATCGCCAATCACGAGGAACTGCTGGAGCATCAATCCACGTTCATGCTGCGCCCGTATGGCGATGATCCCGTCATCGATGTTCCCCCCGGCTCGTCCAGCGCCAGCAAGTGGAACACACGGGTCTCCGCGGAGTTGACGCACGAACTGCCATTTGCCGTGGCGACCCTGTTCAGCGGTTACGGCCGCTCGGACTTCACCGGTGACGGGCCGCTCTACGAGGGGCGCACGTTCGAACAGCTTATTGGCATGGTGCCCGACGGCTTCCGCGGCTACCACACGGGCCGCGACACGTTCAACGAGGAACTGCGGTTGTCGTCCCTGCCGGAGCACGACATCTTCTGGGTCGCGGGCGTCAATTACGCGCACACGGATCGATTCTACGACAACCGTGATTCATACGACAATTTCTTTCCGGCCAACCCCTTCAACGCCACGATCGACCGCGACTTCAGCGGCGACAGCTTCGCCGTGTTTGGCGAGGTCACCTATCCGGTGATCGACACGCTGAAGGTCACGCTGGGTCTGCGCCACACCTGGGAGCACAAGACCTACGACGCGACCTGGCGGGCCAACGACTCAAATCCAAGCCCCCTCCGGTACGCCACGGACAGCGATTCCCTGGACGACGACTACACCACCGGTCGGCTGGGTCTGTCCTACGATGTGATCCCCGAGGTGACCGTCTACGGCATTTACGCGCGTGGCTACAAGTCTGGCGGGTGGAGCGATTTCGGCTTCAACATCGCCATGGGGGAACCCGACCCCGCGTACGAGGCCGCCGTGGTCGACAGTTATGAGATCGGGTTCAAGTCCGCGTTCCTCGACGGAGACCTGGCGGTCAACGGGGCCCTGTTCTGGAACAACACCAAGGACGACCATCTCTTCCAGTACGACACCACGACCTTCTCCACCCAGGCCCGGAATTACGACACCGAAAGCAAGGGCGTCGAACTGGATGCGCGTTGGCGGATCGGTCATGGCTTCACCCTGGGCGGCAGTCTCGCCTACACGGATGCGACCATCGTCGGTGTGCCGGCCTCGGCCATCGCATCCGCCGGGGTGTCAGAGGGCAATGGGGTCCCCGGTGTCCCGGAGTGGGGGTGGTCCCTGTCCGTCACGCATGAGCAGGCGCTGCCGGACTTCCTGGTGTTCGACGATCCGCTGCTGACCACATCCGTCCGAAGCCAGTATGTCGGGGAACGTCCGGCCGAGCCGGATAACACGTTCGACCTGCCATCTTACAACCTGCTTGACGTTCGGCTGGGACTGTCCACGGATAACGCGGAGATCTATCTCCGCGCTGAAAACCTGCTCGACGAACGCTATGACTACTATGGCGTTTACTACGCGCCATTCTTCGCGGGCGGTCCAGATGCCACCGTCGGCGCACCGGGGCGCGGCCGAAGCTTCGTCGTCGGCGCCAGCTACTACTTCTGAGGGTCGAGGAGGACAGACAATGGCGACGGCCGCGGTATCCCTGACCGATGTCCCCGAGACCATGCTGTGGACCTTGCACAACCGGGCCGCGGAGGCGGCGCGCCCGGACGGTGTGTTGCGGGACGACACGGCGCTGCGCATCTACCGCAGCCTCGACTACGACTATGTGCGTTCTTTCGGTAAGGCCGATGGATCTCACGGGGTGCGATCGGCGGTGTTCGACCGGGAACTGAGGGCCTTCCTGGACGCGCACCCGGACGGCGTCATCGTCAACCTTGGGGAGGGCCTGGAGACCCAGCGCTTCCGCGTGGCCGGCGACCAGGCCCTGTGGATCGCGGTGGACGTGCCCGAGGCCATGGCCGTGCGGGAACGCTTCATCACGCCGGACGCGCGGCATCGGCACGTTCCGCTGAGTGTCATGGACCGGGCCTGGTTCGATGCCGTGCCCAGCGGGCGGCCCGTCTTCCTGACCGCGCAGGGGTTGCTGATGTACTTCGAGGAGGCGGAGGTCGCGGCCCTGCTGCGCGACATGGCGGCGCGATTCCCCGGCGCCTGGCTTGCCTTCGACCACATTCCGCGCTGGGTCTCCAGAAAGACCCTGCGTGGCTACAAGAAAACCCCGCACTACAGCGCCCCCCCCATGCCCTGGGGCATCAACATCGATGAGATCGAACCGACATTGCGGGCCTGGATCCCGAACCTGGCGGAGTACCACCGCCTGCCGTTCCGTTGGCCGCGCGGGGTCTTGAGGATCGTCTTTGGCGTCTGGACGGTCGCGCCGGTTGTCTGGCGCCTCACGCCTGGCCTTGCCCGCATCCGCTTCGGCGCACGTCCGGGGTGAGGCGGGTCCGGGCGCGGCCTGTTGGGCACGGGCGGCGGGCCATCGGCGCTCCTCGCCACCCCCAGCATCGGCTCAACCTGACCGCCTGGGCCACCCCAATCCATAAGAGCCCGTCCGGAAAGTCTCGGGAACTGCGATATAGAGCAAATCCCGAGCGATCAGGTACGGATCGCCCTGGAAGATCTTTTGGGGACGATTTGCTTGAAAAACAAATCATTAGAGCATGTTGGGCGATTCGGAAATCGCGCAACATGCTCTAGCAGGGCTCCGAACTCGGATGGATGATCGTTTAAGAAGCGCCTTCCGAGAGGACCGGAGCACGCGATGGAGATCCTTCGGTCGTTTCCCTCCCTCAGGATGAGGTTGTTTTAAATGGACAATCCTCATCCTGAGTGTCTGTCCGGAAAGCCTTGCAAGACACCACATAAGGTATGCAATTTGGGCGCGGGCACACACCATATTGTGGCTCCCGAGACTTTCCGGACGGGCTCGTAGTCCTCGTTCAGGACACATGCCCTTGTTCGATCAAGAGAGGAGGCTCGGTGCATTTCGCGCACGTTCCGTGCAGTTCCACCACAGCTTTGTTGAGGGCGAAACCACGCTCGATCGCGCGTTTCGCCAGTTGCTCTCCGATCGCCTCGTCAGCGAACTCGTCGGCGCCGCCGCACATGTCGCATATCGCGAACACCACCGCGCTGCCGCCGGCATGGGTGTGGGTGCAGGCAACGAAAGCGTTCATGCTTTCAAGCTTGTGGACCAGACCATCGGATATCAGCCGGTTCAGGGCACGATAGACGGTGGGTGGCGCCGAGATACCGACGCCACGCAAGGCGTCGATCAATTGGTACGCGGTGACCGGTCGGCCCGCGTCTTTCAGCGCGTCGAACACCAGGGTGTGATTCGGAGCCAAGCGCCGGTTCCTCATGGGACTTATCCTCCGCGTCCTATTGAAACCATGAAGCCGTACTGTATATCATACCGCAAGGCCCGGATCATGTTTCATACTCCCACCTCGCTCTCCTCGTGACGGCCCCGAGCATCGTCGCGTGCCGTCCTGACAAAGGGATACATCGGCTATGAATCGTCGCTCCGTTTTTCGCGGCCTCCTGTCCACGGTTTTCGCCTTGGGCCTTCTGTCGCCGGCTTTGGCTCACGACACCGGGCACACGGACCACGCCCATTCCGAGCCGATTCCAGTTATGGTTTCGATCGTGCCGCAACAGTGGTTGGTGGAGTCCATCGGCGGGAAACACGTCAACACAACCGTGATGGTTGAGCCTGGCGCCTCTCCGGCGACATATGAGCCGACCCCGAGTCAGATGCGGTCCTTGAGCGAGTCCGAGGTCTATTTCTCCATCGGTGTGCCGTTTGAACGCGCTTGGTTGCCCCGTTTTCGGGACGCGGCACCGGACATGATGGTGTTGGACATGGCCGAGCGGGTCAAACGGCGGCGCATGGGGGGGGGGTACGGGTCCCACGAAGAGCACGAGCATGACCACGAGCACGCGCACGAGTCTGGCCATGACCACACCGCCCATGCCGATGACGACCATCATCACGAGGGACACGGCCATGAAGGGCATCACCACGCGGCGGGTGCTCCCGACCCCCATGTCTGGCTTGCGTCCATGACGATGCGGGTGATGGCGTCGACCGTCGTGGAGGACTTGAGCGAACTTCGCCCTGCCTTCGCCGAGGATTTCCGCCGCAACTATGCGGCAACCGTCGCGACCATCAATGCGGTTGACGCGGACGTGGCGCAGCAACTCGCGTCCGTGCCGCAGCGCACGTTCATGGTGTATCATCCCGCCTGGGGCTACTTCGCCGATTCCTATGGTCTGCGTCAGATGGCCATCGAGACACACGGGAACGAACCCAGCCCTCAGGACATGCACCGGATGATTGACGCCGCCCGCGCCAACGATATCAAGGTGATTTTCGTGCAGTCTCAGTTCTCTCAACGCTCCGCCAAGGCGATCGCCGAGGAACTGGGGGGTGAGGTCCGTCCGCTGAGCCCGCTGGCCTATGACTGGCCGGAGAACATGCGGGCCATTGGCGCCGCGTTCGCGGACACTCTTCGCTGATCTTGGGCTGATCAAGGAAAGACTCCGCGCCATGCCATCGGTCGTCGCCTTCGAGGATGTCAGTTTCCGCTATGACGGCATGTGGGCCGTCGAAAACGTCACCTTCGAGGTGGCCGAGGGCGCATTCGTCGCCGTCCTCGGCCCCAACGGCGGCGGCAAGACGACCTTGGCCAAGCTGATGGTGGGGCTGCTCCGACCGACACAAGGCCGTGTCCGGGTGTTCGGAGACGATCCGGCGCGGAGTGCCCGGCGCATCGGCTATGTCCCGCAGGTTTCGACCATTTCCCCCGCGTTTCCGATCACGGCGGGGGATTTGGTGACTCTGGGACGTGCCGGCGGCAACGGACCGCGGTCATGGATCGGACCACGACGCGGGCGGGACGCGCGGAAGGCGGTGATGGCGGCGCTAGCCTCGGTCGAGATGGACGCCTTCGTCGATCGGCCGATCCGCGCCCTGTCAGGGGGGCAGCGGCAGCGGGTGCTGATCGCCCGCGCCCTGGTCTCCATGCCCGATATCCTGGTTCTGGACGAACCGACCGCCAGCATCGACCCGGCCGGAAAGTCCTGCGTCATCGAACTCCTGGACCGTCTGGCGGTTCATCGCACCGTCATCCTTGTGTCGCACGACCTGGCGGCGGCCGTGCCGCAGGCGACGGCGGTGACATGCATCAACCGCCAGGTCATCCACAACCCGGCGCCGGTCTTGACGGAGCCGATGCTGGAATTGATGTACGGCGTCCATCGCGCCAATTGCCCGATGGGGACGTTCATTCATGACATGGCCCGCGTCCTGCCAATGGCTGGAGAACACGCGCCGCGACAGGAGCCCGTCAATGCTTGAGGCCCTGGCGTATCCCTTCATGCAGAAGGCGCTTCTGTCCGTTGTCCTGGTCAGCATCGCCTGCGGTATTGTTGGCGCGCTGGTCGTCGTCAACCGCATGACCTTCCTTGCCGGCGGTGTCGCGCACGCCGGTTATGGGGGCGTCGGACTGGCGTTTTTCATCGGTTGGCCCGTGATGACCACGGCCACGCTGTTCGCGGTCGGGGCCGCGATCCTGGCGGCCCTGATCACCCTGCGCGAACGCGAGCGCCTGGATGTCGCCGTCGGCTTGCTCTGGGCGGGCGGCATGGCGTTCGGCGTCTTGCTGATTGACCTCACGCCCGGCTACAACGTCGATTTGATGAGCTATCTGTTCGGGTCCATCCTGGCCGTCGGCAACGATGTCCTGCGGACGATGGCGATCAGTGTCGGCGCCCTGGTGGCGATCGCCGTGGTGTTTTACAGACCATTGCTGGCGGTTTCGGTTGACCGGGAGTTCGCGCGCGTGCGTGGCGTGCCGGTCGCGGCCGTCCACATCTTGCTGGTCGCCACGGTCGCGCTGGCGGTGATGACGTCGGTCCCCGCGATAGGCCTGATCCTGGTGATCGCCCTGCTGACAATTCCCGCCTATCTGGCCGAAATGACGGCGCGGTCCCTGGCGATGCTCATGGTGACCGCCGTCCTTTGGGCGTTGGTGTTTTCCCTCTCCGGGCTGGCCCTGGCCTACGCGTTCGACTTGACGTCGGGGGCCGTGATCGTCGCCACGGGTGTGATCACGCTTGCCCTGGCCGAGGGGGCGCGGTTCGGTGTCCGCCGCATCCGGAGGTGCTCCACGGCCTGACCCACCATTCGGATCGCGGCTGCCAGTACGCCTCGCATGAGTGCAGGACAACACTGAAAAACAATGGGCTGGCGGCTTCCATGATCCGCGGGGCAAACTGCTGGGACCACGCGCCCAAGGATAGCGTCTTCGGCATCCTGAAAACCGAACCGGTCCACGGCCGCCAATACGCGAGCCGCGAGGAGGCAAGGCGCGATCTGTTTGCCGACATCGAAGGCACCGACAATCGTCGGCGCCTGTGCTCAGCGCTCGCCCACATCACCCCGGAACACGCCGAGTTGCGTGCCGCATAACCCGGTGTCCACTTTTTCGGGGCTAGGTCACACGCACCATGCTCTGTGTTTCGGATCCGGGCGGCGGAGGCGGCCGGGGCCAAGCCCCAGCCCCAGCCCCAGTCCTCTCCGCGACGGCCGCGCCGTCCGTCGGCATCACGCGGCG
>JANQGN010000530.1 GCA_028277295.1 Rhodospira sp. | reverse complement strand
TCTCAGATCCCCAGATAGGCTTGGCGGACATGGTCGTTGGTCAGCAGGGCCTCGGCGTCGTCCGTCAGCACCACGGCGCCGTTCTCCAGGACATAGCCCCGGTTGGCGGCCTTCAGGGTGTGGAAGACGTTCTGTTCCACGATCAGCACCGTGGTCCCGGTGCTCTCCTCGATCCGCTCGATGACCTCGAAGACCTGGGCGACGATCTTGGGGGCCAGGCCAAGCGAGGGCTCGTCGAACATCAGCAGCTTGGGGCGGGACATCATGCCGCGCGCGATGGCCACCATTTGCTGCTCGCCGCCAGACAGATGCGAGGCGCGCTGGCTGGCGCGCTCCGCAATGCGCGGAAACAGGGCCATCACCGTGTCGAGGGTCTCAGCGCGGCTGGCCCGCGCGCCCTTGCGATAGGCGCCCATCAGCAGGTTCTCGTTGACCGTCATGTCCGGGAACAGCTGGCGCCCCTCCGGAATCATGGTGATTCCCAGGTCCACGATCTCGTGCGGCGAGAGCCTGGAGATGTCGCGTCCCTCGAACAGGATCTGCCCGGCACTGACAGGGACAACGCCGGCGATGGTCCGCAGGGTCGTCGTCTTGCCCGCCCCGTTGCCACCGACGATGGTCACCACCTCGCCCGCGCGGACCGTCAGCGAAACACCGTGCAGGATGGTGGTCGCCCCATAGCCGGCATGAACGTCTCTCAGTTCAAGCATGGGCGAAGTCTTTTCCAAGGTAGGCCTCGATCACCTCGGGGTCGCGAACGATGTCCCGGGGATGACCCTCGGCGATGAGATGGCCGGAGTTGAGGACGATGACCCGATCCGACAGGGACATCACCGCCTGCATCACGTGCTCGATGGCGATGATGCTGACCCCGCCGTCGCGGATGGACAGCATGAGGTCGATGGCGCGCCGCACATCGGTCTGGTTGATGCCGGCCATGACCTCGTCGAGCAGCAGGACGCGGGGCTGCATTGCCATCACCCGGGCGACCTCCAGCCGCTTCAGGCCGCCGATGGTCAGGCCCCGGGCCTCGGCGTCCAGATAGGGCGCCAGCCCCATGCGATGTGCCGTCTCGCGGGCGGCCTCGCGGGCGTCGGTGACGGACGCGTGCCGGTGGAACGCGCCGACCATGATGTTCTCCTCGACCGTCATGGCGGCGAACGGCTGCACGATCTGGAACGTCCGCCCGATCCCCAGGGTGGCATAGGCCATCGGCGTTTTCGGCCGGACCCACTGGCCGGCGCGGTCCAGTACGGTGACATCGCCCGCGTCCGGATCCATGAAGCCGGAGATCATGTTGAACAGGGTGGTCTTGCCGGCGCCGTTGGGACCGATCAGGCCGAGGATCTCGCCCTCGCGCAGCGAGAAGCTGGCCTCCTCGATCACCCGCAGGCCGCCGAAGCTCTTGCTCAGGCCCTTGATGCGCATGATCTCGCGCCCCGCTGGTGGGGCGCCGTCCGGCCGCGCGGCCGGCTCCGCAGGCGCGGGCGCTGCGCGCGGTCCCGGGTCCACCGGTGCCGCCTGGGCGCCCGTGGCCTCGGCGCGCCGCCAGCCCGACAGGCTGAACCGGGACAGCACGCCCATGATCCCGTCGGGCATGAACAGGGCGGCGAGCACCAGAACCACGCCATAGACGAAGCCATGCAGCCCCAGCGCGTGCGCGCCCAGCCAGCCGCGCACCAGTTCGGTGACCGGCA
>JANQGN010000523.1 GCA_028277295.1 Rhodospira sp. | reverse complement strand
CACGGGATGCGCTCCATAATGTGCCAACCTGAAACAGGGGGATAAGCCTTTGGCCTGATTGATCCCGCCGAGGTCATGGAGCCCTAGGCCCGCGAGGTTCTGGACCGGTCGAGCGCGGGCGGCTTTCAGCCGATCGTGATCATCGATCAGAGCCAGGCGACACGGCTGCATCACCGCGAGATGCTGATGGTGGCGGGGCGCTTGGCTTCGCTGACCAGAGGGTCTTACTGGAGCGCATGGCAAACTGAACTCATGCAGAGGAGCGGCCCGGAAACAGGCTTGACGGGCCGTCCTGGACGGCGCTATAAGCCGCCCTCCGTCGACGACGCGGGGCCGCGCGGCCCCTGGCCAGTCCCTGGCCTCGGTTGACCACGGCGGGCGCGTAGCTCAGCGGGAGAGCACTCGCTTCACACGCGAGGGGTCGCTGGTTCAATCCCAGCCGCGCCCACCATGTCCGGCTCCTCCAAGCCGAAAAATCCCGGATGCGCCTGGCATCCGGGATTTTTTTTTATGCCCTACTCCGCCGCCGCGTCACCGGCGGCCGGCGCGGCCCGGCACGACCGGTTGACGGCCGACAGAATGGCGTTCAGGGACGCCTGCACGATGTTGGTGTGGCGGCCCACCCCATAGAGCGGCGCGCCGTCGCCGGCCTTCATCTCCACATAGGCATAGGCCTGCGCGTTGGCGCCGATACCCAAGGCATGCTCGGAGTAGCCGACCACTTCCAGTCCCGTGCCCAGATGCTGGCGCAGGGCATCGACGAAGGCGTCCAGCGGTCCGTTGCCGGTGCCGCGAATAGGGCGGTCCTCCCCGTTCACCGACAAGACCGCGTCCAGGACGCGGACGTCGCTGGCGTGAGTATCGGGCACCGTGCGGTATTCCCTGAGAACGATGTCGCCAGCCCGGACCGCCAGATATTCGCGATCAAAAATGTCCCAGAGCTGGCGGGCGGTAACCTCGGTCTCGGATTCGTCGGTGATCTGTTGCACCACGCCGGCGAACTCGATCTGCAGGCCGCGCGGCATCTGCAGGCCATGGTCGCGCTCGAGGATGTGGGCCACGCCACCCTTGCCCGACTGGCTGTTGATGCGGATGACGGCCTCGTAGGTGCGGCCCACGTCGGCCGGGTCGATGGGCAGGTAGGGCACCTCCCACACGCCGCTGTTCGACTGGCGCATGGCACGCAGCCCCTTGTTGATGGCGTCCTGGTGCGACCCCGAGAAGGCCGTGAACACCAGTTCGCCCGCGTAAGGGTGGCGCGGATGCACGGGCAGGCGGGTGCAGTACTCCGAGGCTGTCACCAACTCCGGCATGTTGGCGCAGTCCAGACCGGCATGGACGCCCTGGGTGTGCAGGTTCATGGCCAGGGTGACGATGTCCACGTTGCCGGTCCGCTCACCATTGCCGAACAGCGTGCCCTCGACCCGGTCGGCGCCGGCCATCAAGGCCAGTTCGGTGGCCGCGACGGCGGTGCCGCGATCGTTGTGGGGATGGACGGAGATGATGACGCTGTCCCGATCGCGGACGTGCCGGCAAAACCATTCGATCTGGTCGGCGTAGACATTGGGCGTGGCCATCTCCACCGTGCTGGGCAGATTGAGGATCATGCGCTTCTGGGGCGTGGGCTCGAACACGTCCATCACCGCCTCGCAGATCTCGACGGCGAAATCCAGCTCGGTCCCGGTGAAGCTTTCC
>JANQGN010000502.1 GCA_028277295.1 Rhodospira sp. | reverse complement strand
CAGTTGCGCCAGGAGGTGATCAAGTACTCGGCCTCGGGGTTCCGCGACTTCACCCGCATCGCCGCCAGCGACCCCACCATGTGGCGCGACGTGTTCCTGAACAACCGCGAGGCTGTGCTCGACAGCCTGCAACGCTTCACCGAGGACCTCACGGCGCTGCAACGGGCCATCCGCTGGGGGGAGGGAGATACGCTTTATCGACTCTTTGAGCAAACCCGCGACATCCGGCGCGGCGTCGTCGAGGCCAGGCAGGCGTAGCGGCGCCCGGCCCTGTCCCCGAGGCGACTGAGGCAAGGGCCACTTTTTCTCATCCCTATGTGAGAAGAAGTCGCTTGTAGACCAATGTCGCGACGGCTTACCTGCAAGGTCAACGCCCAAGGGCCGGTCATGCGACGCGGCCCCATGACGTGCCTAGCAAGGAGCCCCGCCATGTCCCTGCACACGGCCACCATCCACTGGCAGCGCGCCGGCAACGATCATCCGAAGGGCCGGCACGGTACCGCCCATCTCTGGCGCTTCGACGGCGGCGCCGAGGTGGCGGCGTCGGCCTCGACGCATGTCCTCGACCCGCCCTATTCCACACCGGCCAACGTGGACCCGGAAGAGGCGCTCGTGGCCGCCGTGTCCAGTTGCCACATGCTGTTTTACCTCTGGTTCGCCCACAAGGAGGGCTACGTGGTGTCCGACTACAGCGACACCGCCGAGGGCACCATGGCCAAGAACCAGGCCGGCCGCATGGCGATCACCCACGTCCGGCTGAACCCGCGCGTGCGCTACGCGGGCAGCACCCCGGACCGGGCGACGGAGATCGCGCTTCACGAGAAGTCTCACGAAGCGTGCTTCATCGCCAACTCGATAAACGCGACGATCGAGACGGTGCTGGAGGGCGATTCAGCCTAGGGCCGCCCGCACGTCCGGTCGTGTGCCGGGCGCCGATCATCATGGTCACCTGGTGGAGCGGGAGCGACAGCCGCCCCACCCGCGGTCACGGCCGGCACGCGCGCCGAAACGGACAGGGAACCCGCCGTCGCAGGGCGGCCGCAAACGCAGACATTCCATGCCAAAAGATTGACCTGCATGCCGTGTAAGTATGAACTTCTTGATCCCATGTCAGACATGATGTACCGTTTCTGACACTCTTGGG
Source organism: Rhodospira sp. (assembly GCA_028277295.1). Taxonomy (GTDB): domain Bacteria; phylum Pseudomonadota; class Alphaproteobacteria; order Rhodospirillales; family Rhodospirillaceae; genus Rhodospira. The sequence goes on along the minus strand of JANQGN010000502.1, from coordinate 4,824 downwards.
GACCTCGTTCATGTCGAAGAGCGGACGACCCCAGGGGCACCCTGCCCACACGGCCTTGGTCACCCGGGCACGGCCACAGGGGAAACGGTTCCATGTCCCGCTCGACCCCGTTCGAGGATGACAGCCCCGCCCCGCTTTCCGCCGGCGCCACCGGCGCGATGCGCGACCTGGGCAACCGCGTGGCCGAGAGCCTGGCCAGCGCCCTGTTCTCCGGTGACTACCCTCCGGGCTCCCTGCTGCCGAAAGAGGTGGACCTGGCCGAGCGCTTCGCCGTCAGCCGCGCCAGCATCCGCACGGGCCTCCAGAGTCTCACCGCCCTGGGCATCATCAGCCGCCACGCCGGCCAGGGCACCGTGGTGCGCGAGTATGGCGACTGGAACATCCTGGACCCCCTGGTGACCCGATGGATGGCGGACTACGCCTCGCCCAACCCGGAAATCCTGCGCCAGATCTTCGAATTCCGCCGCACCACCGAGCCCTTCATCTCCGCCCTGGCCGCTGAACGCGCCACCGCGCGCGACCTGATGGCCATCGAGGACGGCTTCCTGGGCATGGAGCGGACGTTGGAGGAAACCGCGCTCGGCGAGCCGCTGCCGCGTGCCTTCAGCGAGCACGACGTGGCCTTCCACGCCGCCATCTACCGCGCCACCCACAATCTCGTGTGGGCGCAGCTGGCGCACATCCTGCGCCCCACCATCCTGATGGTCATCCGCAAGACCAATGATGCGGCCGGCGAGTTGCGCGACAGCCTGGAGCGACATCGCCGTCTGCTGGAATCGATCCGCCTGCGCCAGCCAGAGGCCGCCTTCAGGGCGGCCGTCCGCGTCATGGCCCGCACCGGCCAGGACCTGGGCCTCGATACCGGCGACGTGGAACCGGAACCCGCCATGCTCGCCCGTCTGTGGGCGAGTGAGGACCCAGGCCCTGGCAAGCGGTCGGGGACCTAGAGAGCAAATCCCGAGCGATCCGGAACGGATCGCGACGACGATTTGCTTGAAAAACAAACTGTTAGAGCATGTTGGGCGAGTCAGAAAGCGCGCAACATGTTCTAGTGCGGCGACGCGTTCAAGGGATTCACCCTTGACGGCAAGCGAATGCAAGCGTCGCTGCATAGAGCATTGTTTTTAGTGCACTTTCGATACAGACAAAACGCAGACTGCAACTTTTGCCTGGATCAGTGCACTAAGCCGACGGCCGGCGCCGGTGCCGCGCGAGGGTGCCGGGGCGTCCGGTCTGGTTTCCGCAACCGACCCCATGGGAGGATGTCATGAGCGCCCGATTCTTGCCCCCCCTACCCCCCGGCACCAGCACCGTGTTCGGTGGCGCCGTGATCGGTGGCGCCCTTCTCGGCGCCCTGTTGCTGGCCGCGCCCGCCTGGTCGGCCGAGTATGAGTGGACGTTCCAGACCTCGGAGACCGCCGGCGAGCCGCAGTTCAAGATCAAGCAGGCGTGGGCCGACAACATTGGTGCCATGTCCGGCGGGCGCATCCACATCGAGATCCTGCCCACCGGCGCCGTCGTGCCGCACAACCAGACCCTGGACGCGGTCGGATCCGGCATCCTTCAGGGCCACCTGACCGATCCCAGCTACTTCTCCGGCCTGAACCCCGCGTTCTCCATGCTCGGCAACCTGGTGGGCGCCTGGGGCGACCCGCTGGAGTTCCTGGAATACATGCAGCACGGCGGCGGCGAGGCGCTCTATAACGAGTTGGTCAACCCCTACAATGTGCATCTGATTGGAGCCGCCGCCACCGGCCTGGAAGCCTTCGTCTCCAAGAAGCCGATCCGCTCGGTCGCCGACCTGGAGGGCCTGAAGCTGCGCGCCCCCGAGGGCATGGTCTACGACATCTTCTCAAAGGCCGGCGCGGCCCCCGTGAACCTGCCCGGCTCCGAGGTCTACACCGGCCTGGAAAAGGGGGTCATCGACGCCGCCGACTATACGGTGTTCTCCACCAACCATGATCAGGGCCTGCACAGCTTCGCCCAGTATCCCAGCTACCCGGGCTTCCATTCGCTGCCCATGGTGGCGGTGTCCCTGAACAAGGACATCTGGGACGGCCTGCCCGACGATCTGAAGGTCATTCTGGAGACAGCCACCGACGCCCTGGCCTACGACCTGGTCTTCAAACTGAAGGCCCGCGACCTGGAAGCCGTGGTCGAGGCCCGCGCGGATCCGGACATCGAGATCATCGACCTTCCGCCCGAGGAGCGGAAGAAGTTCCGCGCCATCGCCCAGCAGGAATGGGCCAACTGGGCCACGCGCAACGCGCTGACGCAGAAGATCTACGACTCTGTCGTCACCTTCCTGCAGGCCCGCAACCTTCTTTAGGGACGCTCGCCCCTTGTCCCAGCCGATCGGGGCAAGGGGCCGCCCCTGCCCACGCGTAAGGTCGCTCGATGCGGCCCGCCCTCGACCTTGGGGGTCCCCGTCATGTCCAGCCCGTCCCCGTCCGCACCGCCCCCGGGCCTCAAACCCGAGCCCGATCCGCACAGGGCCGCCGAGGGCACCCTCCGCACCGGCCTTGACCGGATCATCGCCCGCGCCGCCGATGGCATCGCCTGGCTGGTGTTCATCGCCATGGCCATCAGCGTGTTCGAGGTGATCATGCGCTACGTGTTCAACGCGCCCACCTCCTGGGTGCACGAGAGCACGGTGATGCTGATCGCCACCCTGTTCGCCCTGGGCGGCCCGGTCGCCCTGGCCCGGGACAAGCACATCCGCGTTCGGGTGATCTATGATTCGGTGTCGCCCCGTGTACGGCACTGGCTGGACCTGTTCAACAACACCATCATCGTCCTGTTCTGCGGCGGCATGACCTATGCTGCCTGGCAGCTTTTTTACCGTGCCTCGCACAGCCCCACCGGCGCCTGGCAACTGGAACGGTCCGGCACCTCTTGGAATCCGCCGTTCCCGGCCATGACCAAGGGCTTCATCCTGCTCGCCGTAGCCCTCATGACGGTGCAGGCGCTGCTGCACCTGATCCAGACCGTCCGCGCGCGACCGGCCGCCGCCGACCCGGGGGACCGGTGACATGGGCGGGCTTGGCATGAGCGCCATGGGCATCGAGGTTGGCACCTACGTGCTCGTCGGCAGTATCTTTCTGCTTCTGCTCACCGGTTTGCCGCTGGCCTTCACCACCGGGCTGGTGGCGCTGGTGTTCACCTGGGGCTGGTTCGGACCCAATGCCCTGCCGCTGGTGACCAGCCGGGTCTTCGGCTTCATCACCGAATACTCGCTGGTCGCGGTGCCCATGTTCGTGTTCATGGCCTCGCTGCTGGACCGCTCCGGTATCGCCAAGGACCTGTTCAACGGCATGCGCGTGCTGGCTGGACGCGTGCCCGGCGGCGTGGCCGTGCAGACCCTGGTGGTGGCCTTCTTCCTGGCGGCCATGTCGGGGATCATCGGCGGCGAGATCGTGCTGCTGGGCATGCTGGCGCTGCCGCAGATGCTGCGCCTGGGCTACCAGCGGCATTTGTCCATCGGCGTTGTCTGCGCCGGCGGCTCCCTGGGCACCATGATGCCGCCGTCCATCGTGCTGATCATCTATGGGCTGATCGCCAGCGTCTCCATCGCCGACCTGTTCACGGCGGCCATCACCCCCGCGGTGGTGCTGGTGCTCTGCTACATGGCGTATGTGCTGACGCGCTGCCTGCTGAACCCGAAGCTGGGGCCGCCGGTGCCCGAGGCCGAGGCGAACATGCCGTGGCGCGACAAGCTGCGCGAGATGCGCCACATCATCCTGCCGGCCATCATCGCCTTCATGGTGCTGGGATCAATCTACGGCGGCGTGGCCTCGGTCACCGAGGCGGCGGCCATGGGCGTGTTCGGCGTGCTGGTGGGCATCATGATCCGCCGGGAATTCTCGCTGACGCTCATGCAGCAGGCCGTCACCCAGACCATCAACACCTGCGGCATGATCATCTGGATCGGTGTCGGCGCCGCCACCCTGGTGGGCGTCTACAACCTGATGGGCGGGAACCGGTTCGTCTCGTCGACCATCCTGGGGCTGGACCTGGCGCCCATTTTGATCCTGCTGGTCATGATGCTGGTGCTGATCGTGCTGGGCCTGTTCCTGGACTGGATCGGCATCGCCATGCTGTGCCTGCCCATCTTCGTGCCCATCGTCCAGCAGCTCGGCTACGACCCCATCTGGTTCGGCATCCTGTTCGCGGTGAACATGCAGGTCTCGTTCCTGTCGCCGCCGTTCGGGCCGGCCGCCTTCTATCTCAAGGGCGTGGCACCGCCGGGGATCACCCTGGTGGACATCTACCGCGCCGTGCTTCCGTTCATGGTGATCCAGATCGCGGTGCTGGCGCTGCTGCTGTTCCAGCCGAACGTCGCCATGTGGCTGGTCAAATAAGGTAGGACATGCAATGCGTATCACCGCCCTGAAAACCTATCGCGTGCCGCCGCGCTGGCTGTTCCTGAAGGTGGAAACCGACGCCGGCCTCAGCGGTTGGGGCGAGCCGGTTATCGAGGGCCGCGCCGCCACCGTCGAGGCCGCCGTGCACGAGGTGTCCGAGTATGTGATCGGCAAGGACCCGCGCCGCATCGAGGACCTCTGGCAGACCCTCTATAGGGGCGGCTTCTATCGCGGTGGACCGGTGCTCATGAGCGCCATCGCCGGCATCGACCAGGCGCTCTGGGATATCACCGGCCGGGCGCTTGGGGTGCCCGTGCATGCTTTGCTGGGGGGGCGGGTCCGCGATCGGGTGCGCATGTATGCCTGGATCGGCGGCGACCGCCCGGACGACGTGGGCCGGCAGGCGCGGGCGATCGTCGACAAGGGCTTCACCGCCTTCAAGATGAACGGCACCGCCGAA
>JANQGN010000481.1 GCA_028277295.1 Rhodospira sp. | reverse complement strand
GAAGGATCTCCAACGGAAACGAGCACCCTAACGGATCTGTCATCCGAGTTCGGAGCCCTGCATGCTCTAGTGTGTTTTTATGCCCGAATGGCATTGCGTATGTGGTGTTTTGAAAGGCTTTCCGGACAGACCCTTAGAGCCTGGTGGGGGAGTCCAGAATCACCCGCTATGCTCTATGGCGTGACCATCACACTGGGATGAGTCGTGCTCATCGCGGCGTGGTCCGAGGAGGATGTCATGACCTCGTCTCCCCGCATCGTCGCGTTGTCGCTCAATGCCGCCATTGACCAGACAATCACGGTGCCGGGTTTCGCCGCCGGCGCCGTCAACCGGGTCGCCGCCAGTCAGGCCGATGCCGGCGGCAAGGGCGTCAACGTCGCCTGCTTCCTGGCCCATGTCGGCCACCCCGTCGCGCTTGCCGGGCTGCTGGGCCGCGACAATGTGGCGCTGTTTGCCCGCCATTTCGCGGCCATGGGTGTCACAGACATCACCGTGCATGTCCATGGCGCGACCCGCACCAACCTGAAGATCGTCGACCCGGACGGCGGCATCATCACCGACCTGAATTTCCCGGGGCCTGGTGTGTCTGGCGGGGATTTCGACGCCGTCCTGCGGGCGCTGGAACGCGCGGCGTCGGACGGCTTGGACTGGCTCGTGTTGTCCGGCAGCCTGCCTGCCGGCCTGCCCTCGACCACTTATGCCGAGTTGATCACCTGGGGACAGAGGCGGGGCGCGCGGGTGGTGCTGGACACCAGCGGCGCGCCGCTGGCCGAGGCGATTTCCGCCAGACCGGACATCGTCAAGCCGAACCGGACGGAACTGGAAACCCTGGTGGGCGACCCGGTGCCCGACCGAGCGGCCATCGTCGGCGCCGCCGGCCGGCTGGTCGCGGGCGGGATCGGACTGGTCGTTGTCTCACTGGGGGCGGAGGGCGCGGTGCTGAGGGACAGGGACGGGGCCTGGCTTGCCGTGCCGCCCGACCACATTCCGGTCGCCAGCACCGTCGGCGCCGGTGACGCCATGGTGGCCGGATTGATCCACGCCGCCATTCGCGGCCTCCCGCTGGCGGCGGCCGCGAAACTCGCCACCGGCTTTTCGCTGGGCGCGTTGGGTGAGATCGGCCCACGCCTGCCCGATCCGGGCCGCATCGAGACTCTGGCCGGCCGGGTCACTGTCATGCCCCTCGACGCCGCGTGACCGGACGCCCCCGCCCGAACCGGATCGCCCTGGACGACCTTTTGGGGACGATTTGCTTGAAAAACAAATATTTATAGTATGTTGGGCGATTCAGAAATCACGCATCATGCTCTAAGTGTCTGTCCGGAAAGCCTTGCGAAACACTACATACGGCGTACGATTCGGGCAAAGGCACACAACTTATTGCGGTTGCCGAGACTTTCCGGACGGGCTTTCAGGACATTTATGAAGCCTGACGGCGAACCGGGCGTTTTTTTGCCGGATGAGTGGATCCATGACGAACGGCCACACGCAATAGAGATTGGAACCTTGGGCAGTCCATATGCGACGGAGCCGGGCAGTCCGCGACGTGGCGGAGGAGAGTGCGCAGCGTCGTGAGATTGCGAATCTGGCTGTCCAACGCGTCCGCCTTGGCATGGATGTCGGCGCGGGGCAGGGCCGGCCGGCCGTCCGCGCCAAACATGTTCGCAATCTCCGTCAGTGAGAAGCCGGCCATTTTGCCGAGTGCGATCAGCGAAAGCCGCATCAGCGTCTCCGGCCCGAACTGACGTCGCAGCCCGTGGCGGCCGATCGATTCAATCAGACCGATGTCCTCATAGTAACGCAACGTCGACGGCGGCAGTCCGAAGTGCTGCGCGACCTCCCCGATATCCATCACCGTCATGCCGGTTCTTTCCCGCTTGACCTCAAGTTGACTTGAATTCGTAAGGTGCCTGGGCACGACAGCTCAGGCAAGAGGAAAACGGATCATGACGCGGGATATGTCCCCTGGGGACCGGCCTGTCTGGCAGGATCAAAGAGCCATCGCGCTGTTGCTCGCCGCGACGCTGCTCATCATGGCGAATGCCACGATCAGCCCGGCGCTTCCGGGGCTGGAGGCAAGATTCGCCGACCATCCCGACGCGGTGCTGCTGACGCGCCTGCTGGTGCCGGCGCCGTCGCTCACTGTTCTGATGTTCGCGCCCCTTGCGGGGCTGGTTGTCGATCGGTTTGGGCGACGGTGGGTGTTGCTGCTCGGTGTCGTCCTGTTTGCGATCACGGGCAGTGCCGGACTCGTGCTGACCGATCTTACGTCGATCTTCATCAGCCGCCTCGCCCTGGGCGTGACCGTGGCGATGATCATGACGTCCCAGACGGCGCTGATCGGCGATTACTTCGTGGGCCGTCGGCGCGCCGATCTGATGGGGCTCCAGATATCGGCGCGGAACTTCGGGGGGCTGGTTTTCATCGTCTTGGCGGGCTGGCTGGCGACGTCGTCGCCGCAGTGGCCCTTTGCGATTTATGGCCTTGCCGCGCTCTATCTGCCCCAGATGTGGGGCGCGATACGGGAGCCAGCGCCGCGCGCGGCCCCTGCTGGCCAACAGCCGCATGACGCGCACGCCGGCGGCGTGTCCACATGGCCTGTCTGGCTGTTCGCGCTCTCATGCCTTCAACTGATGACCACCATGGTCTTCTTCGTGATGCCGACGCAGGTGCCGTTCTTTCTCGACGCGCTCGGTTATGACAGCGCGCCGATGACAGGGGCGGCGCTGGGCGTTCTTATGTTTGCGGGCGGATGCGCGGCGCTACTCTATGGCCGGCTGAAGAGGGCCGCGGGGCATCCCGGCGCGTTCGCTCTCGGGTACGGCCTGATGGCGTTCGGCTTTGCATTGCTTCCCGCGGGCGCCCATCCATGGGTCCTGTTCGCCGGGGCGGCGGCGGTGGGCGCCGGGTTCGCCCTGGTCATGCCGAACTTTGTCGCGATCGCGCTGGACCGCGCGCCAGCCCGGCGACGCGGCCTTGCCGGCGGCATGCTCGCCACGGCCCTGTTCCTCGGTCAGTTCGTATCGCCGTTTTTGAGCATGCCGGCGATATCGGCGCTGGGTTTCGAGGCCATGTACCTCGGCATCGCCGTCATGTTGGGGATCATGGCACTGCTCGCGGCGGCGGTGCGCCGACGGGCGCCGACCACCAGGGCAACGGGCTCCGGTTAACGCGAGCAACGCTCCGCACGTTCGATGGAAATCTTTCCTACCTTTTAGGCGCTCAGGATGAAGTTACTATATTTAAGATAACCTCATCCCGAGCGAGCCCCCGCGTCCACCCGTCAAATGGACGCGGTTCCACACCTTACGGCGACGCGGAGCGTCGCCTGGGCGAGCCGCGGGACCTCCATCGTCTCGCGCACCCCTGTCCGTTAACCTGGGCTCGTTGCCCTGGCGCGGATCGCTCGATCCTTGACACCGACCACGCGTTCAGGATATCAATAAAATCATTCATATTCAATGACTTCTGTGGTGCCGCAGCGGTGAGTGCGTCCACAAGGGAAGTCGGCATGTCAAGAAGGCGAGCGTTTGACCAGGATCGTCGATCAGTATGGGTCCGGGGGCGGCATCCGAGCGTCTGTCACCGAAAAACTGGATGATTACGAACTCCTTGACTCGGGTGCCGGGCGCAAGCTGGAGCGCTTTGGCGTCGTGACGGTGGATCGGCCGGAGCCGCAGGCCATGTGGTCGTCGCGGCTCGATAGCGAGCGCTGGAAGGCCGCTCATGCCGTTTTCGACGGGGACGAGGACGAGAACAAGGGCCGGTGGTCCTTTCGCGGCAACGTGCCCGACTCATGGACCATCGGGATCGAGGGCGTCGCGCTGACGTGCCGGTTCAGCGCCTTCCGTCATCTGGGCGTTTTCCCGGAGCAGCATAGCCATTGGCGTTGGATGGTGGAGAGACTGACCCGTGTTCAGGGCGAGCGGCCACGCCTTCTCAATCTTTTTGGCTACACGGGCGCCGCGTCCCTCATGGCGGCAAGGGCGGGCGCCGAGGTGACCCATGTCGACGCGTCGCGCAAGGCCATCGAGTGGGCGCGGGTGAATCAGGCCCAATCGACCCTGGATCAGGCCCCCATTCGCTGGATCCTGGACGATGCTCGGAAGTTCGCGCGTCGAGACGTGCGCCGAAAACGGCTCTATCACGGCATTTTGCTCGATCCGCCCAAGTTTGGCCGGGGTCCCGATGGGGAGGTCTGGGATCTCTTCACCGATCTGCCGGAGATGCTGCGGACATGCGCGCGCCTTCTTGATCCCAGCCAGTCGTTCTTGATCCTGACGACCTATGCGGTGCGCGCCTCCAGCGTGTCCTTTGACACCCTCTGCCACGAGAGTCTCGCTGGCCGAGGTGGTACGGTCGAGAGCGGCGAGTTGATTCTCCAGGAATCGGGCGGCGGGCGCTTCCTGTCCACGTCCCTTTACACGCGGTGGTCCAGTGATGGCCTTGGCGAGTGACCCGTGCCCGACCGTCCGCAAGGTGCAAAGCCTTCAGAATCCGGTGGTCAAGCTCGTCCGGTCGCTGGAGATGCGCAAGGCGCGCCGGGAGACCGGGCTGTTCATGGCCGAAGGCACCAAGGTTGTCGCGACGGCGCGCGAGCAAGGGTGGGTCCCCCACATCCTCCTTCTCAGCGAGGCGCTACAGCCCAGCCCGATGCGGACGGACCTGATCACCTGGGCGCTCGACAACGCGGCCGACTGCATTGAGCTGCCGGCGTCGGTGTTTACGAAGATCTCCGGGCGCGACAATCCGCAACACGTCATTGGCGTGTTTCCCCAGCGCTGGTCCGAGGGTCCGGAAACGCCCAGACCAAACGACGTGATGGTTGTTCTCGAGGACGTCCGCGATCCCGGAAACCTGGGAACCATCATTCGCACCGCCGACGCCGTGGGGGCACAGGGGGTGATCCTGGTCGGCACGTGTTGTGATCCCTATGCCCATCAGGCGGTCCGCGCCACCATGGGGTCGATTTTCAGCGTGCCACTCATCCATGTCGACCACGACGGCTTCAAGCGCTTCAGAGCCCGATGGCCAGGCGACGTGGTGGGGACGCACCTGTTGGCGCGAGAGGATTTCCGCAGGGCCTATGTCCGGCCCGTGCTGTTGGTCATGGGCAGCGAAGGACCGGGATTGTCGGATGACCTTGCCGAGACGTGCTCGCACCTGGTGAAAATTCCCATGGTCGGTCACGCGGACTCGCTGAATCTCGCGATCGCCACCGCGCTGGTGCTGTACGGAATTCAGTCGCCTTTTCTCCGCGCGGACAAATAGAGCATGGTGCGTGATTTTGGACTCACCCACCATGCTCTGGAGCAAATCGTCGTCGCGATCTGTGTCGGAGCCCGTCCGGAAAGTCTTGGGAACCGCAACATACTGTGTGCCTGTGCCGGGATCGCATTCCATATGTGGTGTTTTGCACGGCTTTCCGGACAGACAC
>JANQGN010000476.1 GCA_028277295.1 Rhodospira sp. | reverse complement strand
AGGCCGGCGCCCTGGGCCATCTCCACGGCCATGGCCATGTCCTTGACCGAGAACTCCAGCGGGCCGCCGGGGACGAAGTTGCGATCGACCATGTTCTGGCCGTGGATGTCCAGGATCCGGCTCTGGCAATAGCCACCCCGGATGGCCTCCCGCACCTTGCCGGCATCGACGCCGAGCGAGGCCGCCAGCATGAGACCCTCGGTCACCGCGCCAATGGTGATGTGCACGATCGCCTGGTTGACCAGCTTGCAGACCTGGCCGGCGCCCTCGCCGCCGAGGTGGAAGACGGTGCCCAGCACGTCGAGCACCGGGCGGGCGCGCGCCAGGTCCGCCGCGTCGCCACCGACCATGATCGACAAGGTGCCGTCCCGGGCACCGGACACGCCGCCGGAGACGGGCGCGTCCAGATGATGCGCGTAGCCCGCCTCGGACAGACGGCGGTGGTTTTCCCGGGCGATGACCGGCGCGACCGAACTCATGTCGACCAGCAGGGCGTCCCTGGGCGCCGCCGGCACGATGCCGTCCGCGCCGAAGGTGACCGCCTCGATCACCGGCGCCCCGGCCAGGCTGGTGATCACCACGTCGGCGTCGGCGACCGCGTCGGCGACGGACTCGGCCCAGCGCGCACCGGACTTCAACAACGCCTCGGCCTTGTCACGGACCCGGTCACGCAGGGTCAGGGAAAACCCCGCGTCCAGAAGGCGCTGGGCCATGCGGCTGCCCATCAGGCCGATGCCGATGACGGTGACGCGGGTGTCGCGGTTGGGGTGAGTCATCCTGGCGGCCCTCCGTGCGCGTTTCCGGTTATGATCTGTAGGCGGCCATCCAGCCGAGGCCCGCCTCGGTCGAGGCGCCGCGCGGGTGATACTCGGCGCCGACGGAACCATCCCACCCCATGGCCTCCAGCGCCGCCAGCAGGCCGGGATAGTTCACCTCGCCCGCGTCCGGCTCGCCACGATCCGGAACGGCGGCGATCTGCACATGGCCGATGTCCGACAGCGCGGCCCGCAGCCGCTCGGTCAGGTCGCCCTGGGTGATCTGCGTGTGATAGCAATCGACCATCAGCTTGAGATTGGAGGCTCCCACCGCCCGGATGGTCGCGATCCCGGCCTCGACGGTGCGCAGGTGATAGCCCGGCGCGTCGCGCTGGTTGATCGGCTCGATCAGGATGGTGAGGCCGTGAGGCGCGGCCTGGGCGCAGGCGTAGGCCAGGTTCGCGCGGTAGACCGCCTCGGCCCCGTCCGCGCCGTGGCTCTTGCCGGCGACGCAGTTGACGGCGCGGCAACCGATGGCGACGGCGTAGGTGATGGCCTCGTCGATAGCCGCGCGGGCCTCCTTCTCGCGGCCGGCCAGGGACATCAGGCCGAAGTCGTCCGGGCCATTGACGCCCAGCCGGGTGTTGAGCCCGAGCATGGGCAGGCCGGTCTCGTCGAGCGCCGCCCTGACCACCCGGGGATCGACGTCGTAGGGGAAGTGGCATTCCACGGCATCGAAGCCCGCCCGCCGGGCCGCCCGGATGGCGTCGGGCAAGGACAGCTCGCGCCACAGGAATCCCAGGTTCGCGGAAAACGTCGGCATGATGGCCCCCTGCTGCGTTGGGATCCGGGACGAGGCGCGCCTCACTGGCTGTCGCGCCCGCGCTCAGGATCCAATCGGCGCTAGCCTCTCACAGGAAACGGATGTAGTTCGGCGCCGGGATCGGGTGGATCGTGTCGGTCATCGTCAGCGCGCCGCTCTCGACATCGCGGGCGAACAGGCGCAGGTGCCCCGAGTCCTGATTGGCGACCAGAACCGCCTTGCCGCAGGGGGTGATGGCGAAGTGGCGCGGGAACTTGCCGCCGGTGGGGACCAGGCCGGCGCGCTCCAGGCGGCCATCGTCCAGGACCTTGAAGATCGCCAGCGAGTCGTCGCCCCGGTTGGAGACGTAGAGGAACCGGGCATCCGGCGAGAGCTTGATTTCCGAGACGTAACTGACGCCGTCGCGGCGATCGAGGGTCGATTCGTACTGGAGGGGATGCAGGCGCGGCTTGACCGCGTCCGGATCGCTGGCATCCAGCCGGGCCACACAGACGGTATTGAACAGCTCGTTGGAGACGTAGCAGATGTCCAGGGTCGGGTGCATGGCCATGTGGCGCGGACCGGAACCGGGCTCGAAGTCGATGTGGTGCTCGCGGGTCAAATGCTTGCGCGCCGGGTCATAGCGGTACTGGAACACAGCGTTCTCGCCCAGGTCCGGGATGAACACCCAGTCGTGCCAGAAGTGGGCGCAATGGGCGTGCGGGCCGACCTGGCGATTGCCCCAATGGTCCTCCCTGTCCGTGACCTGGCGCCATGTGCCATCGGGGCGATAGACCTGCTTGAAGCTCTGGC
>JANQGN010000454.1 GCA_028277295.1 Rhodospira sp. | reverse complement strand
GCGCCCCGCCAATTGCGCGCTGGTGACCGCCTCGGCCAAGGGCTCGGTGGTTCGCACCGAGGCCAGCTTGATCAGCATGGGAAGGTTGACGCCGGCGATCACCTCGACGCTGGCCCGATTCATGATGGAGATGGCCAGATTGGACGGCGTGCCGCCGAACATATCGGTCAAGACAATCACCCCCGGGCCGGTTTCCACCCGTTGCACGGCCTCGACGATATCCTTGCGCCGTTGCTCCATGTCGTCGTCCGGGCCGATGCAGATGGTGGCCACGTTCTGCTGGTGTCCGACCACGTGTTCCAACGCTGCCAGCATCTCCTCGGCCAGACGGCCGTGGGTCACCAGAACCATGCCTATCATGCGCACCTGTCCCCGGTCATGGGCCACTCTTGCTGGTCGGCCCTGTCACTTTGTTTAGATCCGTCCACCCCGATCCAGATCCCGATGGCGAACGGTCGCCCTCGCCCCCCGCTCCCGCAGCCAATCACCCAGGCGCTCGGCCACCCGAACCGAGCGGTGACGCCCACCGGTACAGCCCACAGCCAACGTGAGGTAACTCTTGCCCTCTCGATGTTGGCGCGGCAACACAACGGCCAGCAACCCGGTCAGACGGTCCCAGAAGCGGGGAAAATCCTCGTCAGCCTCGACGTAGGACGCGACACCGGGATCCTTGCCACTCATCGGCCGAAGCTCCGGCTCGTAATGAGGATTACGCAGGAAACGCACGTCGAACACAAGATCCGCCTCGCGCGGCAGGCCATGGCGGAACCCGAAGGACACAACATTGATCAGCGTATGCTCGCCACCCGCGGCCAACCCGAGGTGATCCTCCAGCCGTTGCTTCAACTCACCCAGGGTCCAGTGTGCCGTGTCGACGACCACGTCAGCGCATTCCCGAAGGCGGCGCATGCGCTCACGCTCCAGTGCCAGGCCGTCGCTCAGCGGGCGGTCCAGGGCCAACGGATGGCGCCGGCGCGTTTCCGTGAACCGCTGGCGCAGGATGTCGTCATCGCAATCCAGGAACAGCAGCCGGACATCAAGGCCCTGCCGGGCGCGCAGTTGCTCCAGCATCGCCGTCAACCGGTCCACGGTGAAGCCGCGCGTGCGCACGTCGATGACCACCGCAAGCGGCCGGTCAAGGGTGCCGCCGGCAACCACGCCGTCGAGCAACGCCAGGGGCAGATTGTCCACCGCTTCGTAGCCCAGGTCCTCCAGCGCCGCCAACGCCGAGGACTTCCCGGCCCCGGACATGCCTGTCAGGACCACGAGTCTTTGCATGGCCGTGCCCGCCGGGGCAAGCGTCGGCGCGTCGTCGGTTGGCGATGACACGATGGCCGGCCCCCTTTCGCCGGAGATCCCAAAAGGTTGCAAGATCACTGACGGCTCATTCTCCGGTCGGCGCGCCCCAGGGCGACCCCGCACCCTTCTTGCCGGCCCGCGGCGTTCGGCCCCTCGGCAAACGCCCGCGCGACGGGCGACCGGCGCGCTCCGCTCAATCGGCGGGGATTATAGCCCCGGCGGCGACGGCGGCGGCAAGACGAACCTTGGCCGGCGCGCTGGCGGCAAAGGGCCACAAGGCGAAACGTCTCAGCGGCGTTGCCGGTTCGCCACAGTGGCCGAGGCCATCGCGCAAGGGATGACACCACGCGGGGTCCGGCATGCGCTCTTCCTCCCCTGGCCGCTCCATCAGATCCACGACCGCGATCAGCGGCGCCCGGGTGACCCACCGGTCCCGGTCCAGCGGAATGATGCCCAGCCCGCGGACCTCCAGCAGACCCCGCAGACGCTCCGGCGCGGCGGCATAGAGGATGGTCGTGCGGGCGTCTCGGGTCACAATCACCCGATCGTCGGCGACCAGGCGGGCATCCGGCGCCTCCAGCAGGCGCAGCCCCAGGTCAGACTTGCCGGACCCGGGCGCGCCGCGCAACAGCACCGCGCCCTCCGCCAGGGCAACACTGGTTCCATGGATGCTGGGCGGGTCCGTCGCGGACATGGCCCGTCTCCCTTGCTCCACGGGCCGAGGCGCCGCCGTTCCGTGAGGCTTGCGGCAAGAGCACCGCGCGGCATACTCCACGGTCGTCAGGCGCTGGGTCTGGGTCCCGCGTTCGACCCGCATCCGTCCCGCTCCTCAATAGCATCCCCGAGACCATGATTTCATCCCTCTTCGCTGTCATCGCCCCGGTGTTCCTTGTCGCCGGCATTGGATATCTCTGGGTGCGCGTGCGCTGGCCCTTTGACACAGAGATGATCACGCGTCTGTCCACCACCATCGGCGTGCCGTTCCTGGTCCTCGACGTCATGACGCGGGTGGACCTGACCACCACCGCGCTGGCCAGCATGGCCGCCGCGGCAACCCTGAGCGTGCTCATCATGGCGACGGCCGGGCTGATCCTGTTGCGGGCCCTGCGGCTGCCCCTTCCGCCCTACCTGCCGGCCCTGACCTTTGGCAACACCGGCAACATGGGTTTGCCGCTCTGCCTGTTCGCCTTCGGAGAGGCGGGCCTGGCGCTGGCCATCGCCTTTTTTGTGGTGACGGCGACCCTCAACTTCACGCTGGGCGTGGCGGTGGCCTCGGGGCAGTTCGCGATGCGGGCGCTGGTAAAGACCCCGGTCATCTGGGCGTTGGCCCTGGCGTTGGTCCTGAGGGTCACTGGGACACCGCTGCCGGCGTTTCTCGCCAACACGGTGGAGCTGCTGGGCGGCATCACCATTCCGCTCATGCTGCTGGCCCTGGGCGCGGCGCTGGCCAATCTGCGCCCGGGCGGCCTGGGACGGGCGGCCGGCCTGTCGGCCTTCAAGCTGGCGGTGGGGCTGGGGGCCGGGCTGTTGGTGGTTTGGGCCCTCGGCCTGACCGGCACCATCCGGGGGGTTGTTCTCATCGAGGCGACGATGCCCGTGGCGGTATTCAACTACCTTTTCGCTCAGCGGTATGATAATCGTCCGGAGGAAGTGGCTGGCATGGTTCTGTCATCCAGCCTCATGGCGCTGGTGCTGCTGCCAGGATTGCTTTGGCTGGCCTGGGAGGGAACCCCGCCACCGGTGTAAGGGATATCTTGAGGCAGAGGTTCGGGGATCCCTATACTCGGCTCAAAATGCGAACGATTCACACCACGGACGAGACCAGTCGATGGGGCGACCCCGCGGATTCGACGAAAGCCAGGCCCTTGAGCGGGCCATGGACACGTTCTGGCGGCATGGCTACGCGGGAACGTCGCTACCCGACCTGCTCGCCACCATGGATATTGGCCGGTCCAGCTTTTACGAAACCTTTGGCAGCAAGCGCGCGGCCTTTGAAGCGGCCTTGGCGCTCTATGAAGACCGCGTCACGCGCCATGTGCTGGAGGCGCTGGCCCGCCCGGGACCGGTGCGCGCCGTCCTGAGCGCGGCGCTGACCGGTCTGGTCGAGCGGACCCTGTCCGGCGCGGCGCGCGGGTGCATGGTGGGCAACACGGCTGTTGAACTGGCCCCCCACGATCCCGAAATCCGTGCCCGCCTGGCCGCGTGCATGGGCCGGGTGGAAGACACCCTGACCCAGCGGCTGACCGTCGCCCGAACCGCCGGGGAGATCGCCGCCGACGCCGACCCCCGATCCCTGGCCCGCACCCTCTTATCAGTGATCCACGGCCTGCAGGTGGTTGCCAAGGCGCGTCCCGACCGGGCGCTACTGGAGGATATCACCAGGACAGCGCTCAGGGTGTTGGGATAGGCACGGACGCGGGCGGGTTTTCATCCATCCGCCCCCGACACATTCTCCGTTCCCCTGACCACGATGGCTATGGCAGAACACAGGCGATGGTGGACGGGCGTCGCGCGCGCCTCATCCTGCCGCATGTCTCCCGCATGGCTCCCCTTGTCACGGCCGGCGCCGCCGACCACATGCCCCATGCCCGACCAACGCCAAGCATGCAGCCCCATATTGTGCGTGTCGTGCGCCGGCAAGCGCCGTCAATCGGTTTCAAGTTAGACTGTCGGAACCCGCTCCATGGACGACCACCTTCCTTCCGCCGCCTTGCCCACCGACGCGGCGGCCCCTCTCACCCTGGGCTTCGGCGTTGCCTTTGCCGATCTCTATGACAAGACGGGCCTTGGCCGGGTGGACGCGGTTTTCCTGGAGCACCTGCGGGGCGGCGACGCCGCGCTCGCGGAGCGGCTGACCGATACACGCCGCGATCCCGACACCCTGGACGCCAAGGCCGAGTCAAACCTGATCCTGGCCTTGGCGCCGCACCTTCAGGACTTCCTGGGCCTGTTGTTCGGCATCGGCGCCGAGATCCGAACCAAGGCCACCGAGCATGATACCCTGGCCGTGCTGTTCGCCTGCAAGCGGCTGTTCGTCCAGCGCATCGCCTTCAAGAAAATCAAACCCGACGCGGCCGCCGTGCTGGATGGCCCGGCCCTGGAAGCGGACCTGACCGCCCGTTTCGGTGCCCCGGTCACCGAACGCCTGTTCGCCGAGCGCGTCATGGCCTGGATGGAGGACGAAGCCGGCAACGCCGAGGCCCTGGACGTGGCACGCCAATATGCCGCCTGGGCCGGCCTGACCCCCGCCGGGCGGGCCCGCTTCCCCAAAGGCGTGCTGTTCCGCCAGCCAGGCAAGAACGATCCCATGGCGCTGATCCCCCTGGAGGCCGACGACAGCGGCCCCCTGCCCCGGGCGCGCCTGCCCCAGGATCACCTGCATCGGCGTGACGGCTTCGACCTCACCGACCCGGGCGCCAACCTGACCCAGGCCCTGAGCGAGGCCCACTACTGCATCTTCTGCCATCATCAGGACAACGACGCCTGTTCCCACGGCCTCAAGGACCGCAAGACCGGCGCCATCCAGGTGAACGCGCTCGGCCGGGAGATGCTGGGCTGCCCGCTGGAAGAGAAAATCAGCGAGATGAACGAGGCCGAGACCAAGGGCGTGTTCGTCGGCGCCCTTGGGATCGTGACCATCGACAACCCGCTCTGCGCGGGCACGGGACACCGCATCTGCAACGACTGCATGGTGGCCTGCATCTACCAGAACCAGAAGCGCGACCCGGTGAACATCCCGCAGGCGGAGACCCGCGTGCTCAAGGACGTGCTGGCGCTGCCCTGGGGCTTCGAGGTCTATAGCCTGCTCACCCGGTGGAACCCGCTGAACATCCGCCGGCCGCTGCCGCGC
>JANQGN010000399.1 GCA_028277295.1 Rhodospira sp. | reverse complement strand
GGGAGTCGCTGCGTGAGTCATCGCGTCCTTCACTCTTCGTCCGCGCCGGGGTTATAGCGTGCCCCGGTTGGCCGGGCCTAGAGCAAAGTGCGGCAGGGTAACGAGAGGCGGAGACCCGACCTGCAGGTTAAAGGACCAGGGTCCCCCTCGGGCCGCCCTCCCGCAAGAGGTCGGCCACCACGGTCAGGCCCTCGCGCACCCGCGCCCGCGTGCTCTCGTGGCTCAGGCAAAGACGAACGGCATGGGGACTCGCCGACGGGTCGATGGCGAAGGCGCCGCCCACGACGACCTTGACGCCCCTGGCCCGCGCCTCCATCCGGAACACGTCGGGATGCCAGTGCGGCGGCAGGGGCACCCAGACGTGAAACCCTTGCGGGTCAGCGACACGGGACTCGCCGGGAATCAGGGCGCGGGCCATCGATTGCCGCGCCGCGGCCTCCTCCCGCTGGACGGCGTTCAGGCGGTCGGCGGTACCGTCCAGGATCCAGCGGCTGGCGATGTCCGCCATCAACGGCGGTGGCATCCAGCTTGACAGGGTCACCGCCGACCGAACGGCGCGCATCCGGTCCGGCGGCCCATGGACGTAGCCGACGCGCAGCCCGGGCGCGAGGCTCTTCGACACACTCGTCACATAAAGCGTACGCTCCGGCGCCAGGCAGGCCAACGGCGGCGGGCGATCCGGCGGCAGGGTGCCGAAGACGTCATCCTCGATCACGACCAGATCATGCCGGCGCGCAGTGGCGGCGATGGCGGTCCGCCGATCCACATCCATGGTCGCGGTCGTGGGCGTGTGCAGGGTCGGCAGGCAATAGAGCGCGGTGGCGGCGACCCGCCCGCAGGTGGCCTCCAGGGCGTCGGGGCTCAGCACGCCATCCTCGCTGGCGACCGGAACGATCCTGAGCCCCAGATGGTGCGCCATGGCCTTGATGGGCGCATAGGTCAGCGCCTCCGTCAGCAGGACGTCCCCCGGCCGCATCGTCGCCAGCAGCGCCACCAGAATCCCGTGCTGGGCCCCGTTGGTCAGCGCGATGTCGTCGGCTCTGGCCTCCAGCCCCACACGAGCCAGCCACTGGGCGGCGGCCGCCGCGTGATGCTCCGGACCGCCCGCCGTTTGATCATCCAGAAACGAGGCCAACAGGTTGGACCCCGCCAGGTCGGCCAGCGAAGCGGCCAGCGCCCCGGCGGCCTGCCCCGGTGTGGGCAGGTTCCGCGAGAAGTCGATGGGTCCTGTCACGGGGCGTGCCAGGTCCGCCGCTGGCTCGCGTGTCGACGGCGGCGCCTTGTCCCGCACATAGGTTCCCCGCCCCACCTCGCCGCACACAAATCCCCGCGCCGTGGCATCGGCATAGGCCCGGGTCACCGTGTTCAGGGAAACCCCCAACGCATGGGCCAGATCCCGTTGCGGCGGCAGGCGGGCGCCCCTGGGCAGCCCGCCATCCGCCACGCTGTCCCCAATGGCGTCGGCGATCCGCCGGAACACGGGACCGGTTCGTCCAGTCAGGCTCGGGCACCAAATTGTCATGGCGACAATGTTACGATTGAAGCACCCAGATGGTCAATGCAATCTGTCGCTATTGCCCTGATTGCCATGAGGTCCCCGATGCGACAGGCCACCCAACCCATCGGAGTCGCGCTCGCCTTCGTCTGCCTGGTGATCCTCGGGATCATGCCGATCATCGCCAACAGCCGCCCCGCCGGCTTCGACGCGCTCAGCTTCGCGTTCTTCCTGTCTGTCTGGCAGCTTCTCGCCGCCCTGCCCCTGGCGGGATGGGAGCTCGGGGGCACGAACAAGGGCATCTTTCACGCCCACCTCACCCCGGCCCTGAAGCGCCGCACCATCGCCATTATCCTGGTGACCGGCGCGATCTTCGGCCTGTCGACCTATGTCTATGTGCTGGCGGTGGAAAAGGCGGGGGCGGTGAGTGCCGCGATCGCCATCCAGGCCTATCCCCTGTTCGCGATCCTGTGGGAGACGCTGTTCCTGAAACGCCGCAAGACGGCCACCGAACTGTTTTTCACCCTCGTCCTGCTGACCGCGCTGTACGCCCTGGCGACCGGGGGCACCTGGCGGATCGCGGGCTTCTCCCCCTGGTTCGCCGTCGCCCTCGGGGTGCCGTTCCTGTGGAGCATCGCCCACGTCATCATCAAGGAAGTGCTCGACCGGACCCCGATCAGCCCCGCCCAGGTGACGGTTTTCCGGGTGCTGGTGTCGGTGATCGTCCTTGGGGTGGTGCTGATGGCCGTCTCGGGACCCACCCGGATCCTCGCCGACCTGGGGACCTTCGACTTCCAGGTCTTCGCCCTGATCATGGGCGTTGTGTACTACCTGGAACTCATCGTCTGGTTCTACGCCGTGCGCTCCATCGACGTGTCCGTGGCCAGCTCCGTCACCGTGCCCTGGCCGGCGGTGACCATGGTACTGGCCGTACCGATCCTGGGCGACACGGTCGAGGGATATCAGGTGATCACCCTGGGCGTGATCGTCGCCAGCCTGTACGGGCTGCTGTACGCGGGCGCGCGCAAGCGG
>JANQGN010000352.1 GCA_028277295.1 Rhodospira sp. | reverse complement strand
CTGGATCAGTCCCTTTTACGCCAGGTGTTTGAGGATGCGCCCGACGGTACTGCCGCTGAGCGGGCGGCCGTTGTCGCGCTTGATGATGACGGCGATCTTTTCCTTGCCGTAGTCGGGATTGGCGCGGGCCTCGGCCAGCGAGGCATCGTCCAGGCGGCCAAGTCCCATGTCGCGCCGCCGTCCCTGGAGCTGGTACCGGTAGATCCAGCCGCGCGTGCCCGAGGTCGGGACGCGCAGATAGAGCCCGCCACCGTCGGCGTGGTACCCCGGCTCGGTGATCGTCGCCACGCGCCGAGCGCTCAATCGTCCCTCCGCCATGATTTCCGCCCGTCTCGGGACGGGCGTGATGGGCTGACGGCACACCCCCCGGCGCCACCCTCACAAGCCCATCACCCGCCCATCACTTGGCCCATCGCATGTGCGCGGATTGCTGCGCACGCGTGGGACCCAATAGGACCGGGGAGCGGGGGCAAGTCAAACAAAAACAACGCCGTGCGCACCATGACGCACGGCGTTGAACTGTCAACTGGCGGAGGGCCAGGGAGTCGAACCCTGTCACCCAGTTTCCCGGGTGTACGGATTAGCAATCCGCTGCATTACCGTCCTGCCCGCCCTCCGCAAAAGCGGTCGAGAGGCCGCGATCCTTAGTTGGGCCTGGCGCGCTACGCGCCCAAGCCGGCCCAGCCCGGGGCCAACGTGGAGGGAGGTTCTACACGGTCGCGGGGCAGCTCGTCAACTGGGCGTCCCGACTTTCCAGGGCTCCGAACTCTGATGGACGATCGTTTAAGAAGCGCCTTCCGAGAGGACCGGAGCACGCGATGGAGATCCTTCGGTCGTTTCCCTCCCTCAGTGTCTGTCCGGAAAGCCTTGCTTAGTACCACATACGGCATGCGATTCGAACACGGGCACACACCATGTTGTGGCTCCCGAGACTTTCCGGACGGGCTCTCAGGATGAGGTTGTTTTAAATGGACAGTCCTCATCCTGAGCACCCTAACGAATCTGTCATCCGAGTTCGGAACCCTGGTGTTTTCGGCGAGTCGGTTGCCGTCGGAAACGCCCTTGAGATATTGTGATCGGCCGCTCGTCGACGCGGGCAACCGGCCCCTTGTCCAAAAGGCTAGGGCCGAGAAAACAGCTATCCTGAAGGTTTGGCTTGATTGTACGGTCTGTTTCGCCAGATCGTAATAGAACGGATCCGACATATGCCCCCGATCGTCCTCCTATAGAACGGAAGGGTGTCGTTCTTGGGCGAGACGGCTTCCGAGGCGACAAAACATGGGTACGACCGTGATCGGGACGGCAAGAGATGACAGGACGACGATTTCAGCATAGTCGGTGGCGACTGCTCGCGGCTATTGTCCTCGTGCTGTCGGTGTTCGCGTCGATTGCCAGCCTGCTGGTTCATGCCCAACAGAAGGCTCAACTCGCCACCAGCCACATCCGCAAGATGGAGATCGAGGCCGATCTGATCGGCGCCTTCCTGACCGACTCCATGCTACGCAACGACTACGCCGAGGCGCGCCGGCTGCTGGCGGACTGGCCAGCCAACCACAAGGATGTCGCCTTGCTTGAGGTGGCCTTCGACAACGGGCGTACGCTGTTCTCCTATCGCGCCGAGGACAAGATCGTTTCCCCGTTGACGCTGAGTCGCACCTTCGAATACCGGGATCGGTCGCTGTCTCTGACGCTGTGTCACGACGATGCGGCAACGGCCAAGGCGCTCGCATCCCTTGGGCAGGGACTGTTCTTGCTGGCCTTCGTTCTGATCGGTGTGACGGCCCTGACGCTCTGGTTCGTGCTGTTCCGCTGGATGGTCAAGCCCATGGAACAGGAAATTGACGAGCGCACGAGCGAACTGCGCGCCGCCCGAGAGAATCTGGAGCGCCAGGTGGAGGAACGGACCGCCTCGCTGAGGGCCGAGGTGGTGATGCGCCGCCATGCCGAGGCGGCGTCGCGCAAGCTGGGCCTGGCGGTTGAACAAAGCCCGATCTGCATCTTTATTACCGACCCAGATGGCGTGATCGAGTACGTCAATCCGATGTTTGAAAACTTCACCGGCTTCCGTCGCGAGGAGGCGATTGGCCGGACACCACGGATTCTCCGTTCCCTTGATACGCCGAAAGCCGTTCACTTGGACCTTTGGGCCACCATCCGCGCCGGTCGGGCCTGGAAGTCGGAGCTGAAGGACTGCCGCAAGGACGGCAGCGAATTCTGGGCCAACGTGACCATCGCGCCGATCAAGGGGCCTGACGACTCCATCACGCACTTCGTGGCGGTGTATGAGGACGTCACCGACCGGAAGCAAGCCGAGCGAACCATGCAGGAGGCGCGGCACGCGGCCGAGATGGCCAATAAGGCGAAGTCCGAGTTCATGGCCAATATGAGCCATGAACTGAGAACGCCCCTGAACGCCATCATCGGCTTCTCGCAGACCATGAAAGACAGGATGTTCGGTCAACTGGGCCATAGGCGGTACGACGAGTACGTTGATTTCATACACCATTCGGGCACACATCTGCTGGAACTGATCAACGATATCCTTGATGTATCGGCGGTGGAGGCTGGCAAGCTGGTGCTGCACGAAGAGAGTCTTAGCGTCCGCGATATCTGCGAGGCCGCCGTCCGTATTCTTGTGCCTCGGGCTCAGAAGGGGGGGGTCGCCCTGTCTGGAATCGACGATGCCGGCTTGCCACCATTGCGGGCCGATCCGCGTCGCCTGAAGCAGATCCTCCTGAACCTGCTGTCGAACGCCGTGAAATTCACGGAGCCGGGCGGCGTCGTCTCTTGCGATGCCACGGTTGGTGACGACGGCGGGTTGATCGTGACCGTGACAGATACAGGTATTGGCATGGACGAAGCCGGGGTCCGCATGGCCATGAGCGCTTTCGGGCAGGTGGACAGCTCGTTGTCCCGCAAGCACGAGGGCACCGGGCTCGGGTTGCCCCTCACCAAGGGGCTGGTGGAGTTGCACGGCGGTGTCTTCAGTCTGGAAAGCCGGCCGGGCCAGGGCACCCGGGCAACCGTGCGGTTTCCAGCCAATCGCGTTCTGTCGGCCGTTCCCGCGGCCTGACACTGCACAAAGGGGCTTGCGGCGGCCGGTGGTGTCACGATCCGCCCTGGCGCACCCTGTGCGCGTTCTTCTTGCGCGTTCATGAGGTCTGCCGCACCGCTTGAAGCACGAAACCCGCACATGGTGCGCTGGGCTCATCCAGTGCCCGCGGCTGTTTGGTGTGATCAAACGGCGTGCAGGTATTGCACGTCCAGGTTGCTTCGGTGGATCAGATCGCCCATAGGGAACGGATCGCGCGCGTGAAGGGCCTGGTCCTGACACCCGAACTTATCGGCGATCGGCGTCAGCGCTGCCCACTCGGAGGCGTAGACGCCCCCATGCTCGTTCACCATCCGCATCGCTCGATCGCGCACTTCAGGCGAGTTCATCGAGGTCCCAGTCTTGCTCAGGGCTCTATCCTCTCAGTGTCTGTCCGGAAAGCCATGCAAAACACCACATATGGCATGCGATCCGGGCACAGGCACACAGTATGTCGCGGTTCCCGAGACTTTCCGGACGGGCTCTCAAGCTCTGGAGCCTCCGGCAAACCAGGGGCGGTTCACATCAGTCTTGGAAAGCGAGTCGCGTCACGGCTTGATGGTCGCGCCACGCGGCTTAAGGTAGGGCCCTCGCGCGCGGACACGTCCCCCCAGTCTCCGCTTGTATGATCTATGTTAGGGGCTATCGAGCGACCATCAGAACCAGATCCCGAGGGTAGCCGTGGGCGATACAGTGACTCGCAGGACCAGGCCGGACGGGTGGCACTCTTTGACGGGCGCCGCGTCCCATGCCGGCCCCCCGGACGAGCCGCCGCCGACCAAGCGGCGGCGGCCGATATCCGTCAGTGGATTCCGTTTGGGCGGGCTGACGATCGCCGTCCTGTCGGTGGTATTCTACTACTGGATCGGCGCCCTTGTTGTGCAGCGGATCGCCGACGATCCCGCCTTCGCGCCCCCGGCGATCGCCGAGGGGGAACGCGAGACCCTGGCGATGGTGGCGGCGCTCATTGTGCGTGAGACTCAGACACATCATTGGGTGTCAAACGATCCTGCGTTCCTCCCAGGATGGCTGTTGACCCGCATGGCCGCGTTCCAGCAGGGCATTGTCGGCACCCTCGCCCATACGATGGCGACCATGGCCGACCAGACGCATCCCGGCGACGCCGGGGCCCTGGAGACAGACGCGGGCCGCGCGCTATGGGACGGCCTCTGGTCCCGCCGCGAGGCGGACCGCGCGGCCGCCGCCGCGACGCTCCACCGAGACTTGCGCCAGGCGGCCGATCTGCTGGCGTCTCCCGGGGACGCCTGGATCCTGGATTTGTCCAAGTCGTTCGGACGGCAGCCGTCAGCCGAAACGCAGTACGGCGCGGCGCGGACCCTGGTCGAGTCCGTCAACCGCAGGCTGGCCGACGGATCGGCCATCATGCCAGACAACGCCGACCTGACGACGGCCATCGTTGACCGGTTCCTGGTGGATCTCCATGCGGCGCTGAGTGTCGTAGACGCACGCCTGGATGCCCGCCCACCGGACCCAGACAGGCGCGGCGATGGCATACCCCCGGATGCCCACTACTACGACATCAAGGGGCGGGCCTACGCCATGGCGCTGATCCTGCGCGCCTTGGGTCGCGACACTGCGGATCGTCTGTCCGATCCGGTCCTCGCCGAGGCATGGAACCGGGCCCTCGCCCACCTCACGACCGCGGCGACCCTGCGCCCGCTGATCGTCTCCAACGGCGCCCTGGACGCCCTGCTGCCGCCCAATCACTGGGTGGCTCAGGGCTACCTGCTGCAACAAGCGGCGCGCGCCCTCGCCGATACCAGGGCCGGCCTGGGGCTCCACGACGGCCAAGCGCGGCTCTAGGGCCTGTTGCGCGATTTCTGAATCGCCCAGCATGCTCTAGGCGGATCGTCCGTGGACATGACTCGCGTGCCAGGGCCTTGACCCGCCTACCCAAGGCGGGCCCAATGACGGACCCGTCGCCGCCAAGGACATTGTCCATGTTCACCTCGGTCCGCCTGTTCATTGCCGTGAGCCTGGATGGCTATATTGCCGATTCCGCCGGGAACGTGGAGTGGCTCGCTCCGTTTGAGGACCAGGATTACGGATATCCCGAGTTCATCGAGCAGGTCGGACTGATCGTTATGGGGCGGACCACCTTCGACCACATCGGGATGATTGAGGACTGGCCCTATGCCGGCAGGCATTGTCTGGTGTTGACCAGTTCGCCTCTGCCCGACACCGTTCCCGAGGGTGTATCGGCCTGGTCAGAGGATGTATGTGCCCTGATCGCCCGGGTGCGCCAGGCCGAGGCGGGTGACGTTTGGGTGGTGGGGGGCGGCCTGACCATCTCCACCTTCCTTCAGCATGCGGCGGTGGACCAGATGGACCTGTTCATTATGCCGGTGTTTCTTGGGCAAGGGGTGCCATTGTTTCCGGCCGGGCCATCGCTGAGGCCGCCGACGCTGGCTCGTCACAAGGAATACTCCAGCGGTGTCGTGCAGTTGACTTATCGCTTTCAGGCGCGCATCTGCTGAAGGAGGCGCACGGCCCAAAAACCCTTGGCAGCAGTTCTCATTTTGAGGTGAAAGGCTTGGCACGAGGCTCGGGATGTGATTCCCACACTGGGTGAGGTGGCTTGAAGAGCATATCGCGGCGCTGCGGGAGCGGTGCGCGGCCCTGCCGGATCGGCGGACGGGGCGGAATGGACGCTATACGATGGACGACATCGGCATGGCGGCATTTTCCGTGTTCTTCATGCAGAGCCCGTCGTTCCTGGCCCATCAACAGGCGCTGGCCGAGGGTCCGGGGCGCGGCCGGTCGAACGCGCACACGCTGTTCGGGCTGTCGGCGATCCCGAGCGACAAC
>JANQGN010000256.1 GCA_028277295.1 Rhodospira sp. | reverse complement strand
AAGGGGATCGAGGTTGACCATGTTTGAAGGGCTCTCGGGTCGCCTGGGCGACGTGCTCGAACGGCTGCGTGGCAAGGCCAGCCTGTCGGAGGACGACGTCAAGGAGGCCATGCGCGAGGTGCGCATCGCCCTGCTGGAGGCCGATGTCGCCCTGCCGGTGGTCAAGGAGTTCGTCAGCAAGGTGCGCGCCCGCGCCGTGGGTCAGGACGTCATCAAGTCCGTGACCCCGGGCCAGATGGTCATCAAGATTGTCCATGACGCCCTGGTGGACATGCTGTCCGGGCGCACGGCCGCGGCCGACGAGCAGCCCGCCGACGAGGACGACGGCGGTCCCGATCTTGGCGCCCTTGACCTGAACGCCACACCGCCCGTGCCCATCCTGATGGTCGGCCTGCAGGGCTCGGGCAAAACCACCACCACCGCCAAGATCGCGCTGCGCCTGACCCGAACCCAGCGCAAGAAGGTGCTGATGGCCTCGCTGGACGTGCAGCGCCCGGCCGCGCAGCATCAGCTGGCCGTTCTGGGCGAGCAAACCGGCGTCGACACCTTGCCCATCGTCATGGGGCAGAAGCCGGTGGCCATCGCCAAGCGGGCCATGGAGGAGGGGCGCAAGGGCGGCTATGACGTGGTCATGCTGGACACCGCCGGCCGCCTGCATATCGACGACGAGTTGATGCACGAGGTAGCCGAGGTCCGCAAGGTCACCAGTCCGGCCGAGACCCTGTTGGTCACTGACGCCATGATCGGCCAGGACGCCGTCGTGGTGGCCACCGAGTTCAATGAGAAGGTTGGCGTCACCGGCATCGTGCTGACCCGGGTGGACGGTGACTCCCGGGGCGGGGCGGCGCTGTCCATGCGGGCCATCACCGGCCGGCCCATCAAGCTGATGGGCACCGGCGAGAAGATGGACGCCCTGGAGGACTTCCAGCCCGAGCGCATCGCCGGGCGCATCCTCGGCATGGGCGATGTGGTCAGCCTGGTGGAGAAGGCCGCCCAGTCCATCGAGATGGACAAGGCCGAACAGCTTGCCCGCAAGATGTCCAAGGGCAAGTTCGACCTGGATGACATGCTGACGCAGTTGCAGCAAGTGCAACGCATGGGCGACATCAAGGGCCTGCTGGGCATGATGCCCGGCGTTGGCAAGATGAAGAAGCAGATCGAGGCCGCGAACATCGACAACAAGATGATCAAGCGGCTGGAAGCGATCATCCAGTCCATGACCCCGCGCGAGCGGCGCTTCCCCGAGATCATCAAGGCATCGCGCAAGCGGCGCATCGCCACCGGCTCCGGCACCACCGTGCCCGAGGTCAACAAACTGCTGAAACAGCATCAGCAGATGGCGCAGATGATGAAACAGGTCAAGAAGATGGGCGGCATGAAGGGCATGGCCGACCGTCTGGGCGGCCTGATGGGTGGGGGCGCGGGCGCCGGCCCGGGCGGTGGTCTGCCCGACATGGATCCCAAGACGCTCGCCGAGATGGCCCGCAAGGGCGACCTGCCCCCCGAACTGGCCGACGGCCAACTTCCCCCCGGATTGGGCGGGCCTGGTGGCGGCGGACTTGGGGGCCTTGGGGGCGGGCTTGGCGGTGGATTGGGTGGCCCCGGCCTGCCAGGGGCCGGCGGTGGACGCTCGGGCCTGCCATCGAACCTGCGCGGCCAACGCCCTGGAAAGGGCCGCAAGCGCTGAACCGCGCCGTCGTCCCCCCATCAACGACCTCCGACCTTACGCAAGAGTCAACGCAAGGAGAGCCATACACCATGTCCCTGAAGATTCGCCTGGCGCGCGGCGGCGCCAAGAAGCGGCCGTTCTACCGCGTCGTGGTGGCCGATTCCCGCACCCCGCGCGACGGCCGCTTCATCGAGAAGCTGGGCACCTACAACCCGCTGCTGCCCAGCGACCATGAGGAGCGCGTGCGCCTCAAGGAAGAGCGCGTGCGCTACTGGATCGGCGTCGGCGCCCAGCCCACCGACCGCGTGGCGAAGTTCCTGGCCGAGGCCGGTCTGATGGACGCGCGTCCACGCACCGAGCAGACCAAGAAGAACCAGCCCAAGGCCAAGGCTCAGGAGCGTCTGCGCGAGGCCGCCGAGAAGGCCGCCGCCGCCGCCGAGGCCGCCGCGCAAGCCGAAACCGAGGCGTCCGCCGGATAGCGGCGGGCGGTCATGGTTGAACGGGGCGTGAACGCGCGGGTTTGCCTGGGTGTGATCGTGGGTGTCCATGGGGTGCGCGGCGTGGTGCGGGTCAAGAGCTTCACCGAGCATCCCGAGGACATCGCCGCCTACGGCCCGCTCACAGACGAGACGGGCGCGCGGTCCTGGCGGCTCACCGTGACCGGCCAGGCGAAGGGCGTGGTGCTGGGGCGCCTGGACGGCGTCGCCGACCGCACCGCCGCCGAGGCCCTCAAGGGCACGGCGCTTTATGTGCCGCGCGCGGCGCTGCCGCCGGTGGACGATGAGGAGGCGTTCTATCACGCAGACCTGATCGGCCTGACGGTGCGCCGCGCGGATGACGCCGTGTTCGGGGTGGTGACGGCGGTTCATGACTTCGGCGCCGGGGACGTGCTGGAGGTGCGGCCCCAGGACACGGGCCAGCCAGATACGGCCAGGACCGTGATGATTCCCTTCACCCGGTCGGCCGTGCCCAGGGTGGATGTGGCGGCGGCCAGCCTGTGGGTGGCCGACCTGCCGGGGCTGCTGGACCCGGCGCCGCTTGGCGGCGAGCCCGTGCCGGGCGAGGGCGCCGGGGAGGCGGTCGGTGACTGACGAGGCGTCGCGCGCGGGCCCCTGGACCGCGACCGTGCTGACTCTGTTCCCGGAGATGCTGCCGGGCATGCTGGGGCATTCGCTGGCGGGCAAGGCGCTGGCGGAGGGGCGTTGGGCGCTGGAGGCGGTGGACATCCGCGCCTTCGCGCGCGACCGGCATGGCACCGTGGACGACAGCCCCTACGGGGGCGGCGCGGGCATGGTGATGCGCCCCGACGTGGTGAGCGATGCCATCGCCGCCCATCACGACCCGGCGGGCGGCCGGCGCCTGATCTACCCGTCGCCGCGCGGCCGGGTGTTCACCCAGGCCATGGCCCGGGACTGGGCCGATCGCCCGGGGGTGACCCTGGTGTGCGGCCGCTACGAGGGCCTGGACCAGCGCGTCATCGATGCGTGGGTTGAAAAGGCGGCCATGGAGGAGGTGAGTCTCGGCGACTTCGTCCTCTCCGGAGGCGAGCCGGCGGCCGTGGTGATGCTTGACGCGGCGGTGCGGTTGCTGCCCGGCGTGATGGGCACGGCGGACTCGCTGAACGAGGAGAGTTTTGAGCGCGGGTTGCTGGAATACCCCCTTTACACCCGCCCCCCCGTGTGGGATGGCCGCGGGGTGCCCGAGGTGCTGATCTCCGGCCATCACGGGCGCGTGGCCGCGTGGCGCCGCGCCCAGGCCGAGGCGATCACCAAGGCGCGCCGGCCAGATCTGTGGGCGCGGTACGAGAAGGAACAGACGTAGGGTGGGCTCGCCCGTAGGGCCAGCCACGGACCGCAACGGTCATTCTCGGTGACCGTTGGTACAACAAGAAACCGCCAATGAAGACCAACCAAGATTGTCGCGAAAGGAAACCGAGCATGAACATCATCGAGCAGCTTGAGAAGGAGCAGGTCGACAAGCTCCTGGAAGCCCGGGGCGTCCCCGAGTTCTCCCCCGGTGATACCCTGAAGGTCCACCTGAAGGTGGTCGAGGGCCAGCGCAGCCGGATTCAGGTGTTCGAGGGCGTGGTGATCGCCCGCCGCAACGCCGGCGTCAACAGTTCCTTCACCGTGCGCAAGATCTCCTTCGGCGAGGGCGTGGAGCGCGTCTTCCCGCTGTACGCCCCGACCATCGACCGCATCGAGGTGGTGCGCCGAGGCAAGGTGCGTCGCGCCAAGCTCTATTACCTGCGGGGCCGCCGGGGCCGGTCGGCACGCATCGTCGAGGACGGCACCGCGACGCAGAAGGCGCTGTCCCACGAGCGCGAGGTCAGCAAGGCCCGCAAGGCCGCCGCCGAGGCCGCCAAGAGCGAGTAGGCGGCCGCC
>JANQGN010000215.1 GCA_028277295.1 Rhodospira sp. | reverse complement strand
CTCGTGCCCGGCCCCGGCCAGGCCGCCATCGGTGTTGCCGAAGAACAGGCTGGTGATGGCCGATGGCGGCACCACTTGCTGATGGAACGCCGTCTGCAGCGCCGTCTGGTCGGTGGCCGACAGGCTTCCCGCGGCAATCAGCCGCGCGTTCTGCTCCAGGATCAGGTGAGGGGTGGCGAGGAAACCGCGCAGATGCTCCACCACGCGGATGGCAATCTCCCGATGCAGCGTTTTGGTGACCGCCCGCACCGCGCCGGCGGCGTTGACATGGGAGATATAGCCGGCTGTCCCGCTGGTCACGAGTATGACGATAATCGCCGACAAGACAAAAATCGTCCTCAGGGAGGGTCTTATCATGGTGGCAGTGGCGCCCGCCCGGTCTCAGTCACGGCCACCGTACTCCCGAACCGTATAGAGAACAAGTCGATCGCGACGAGAGAAATGATCGTACCACGCGCTCGAAACCTTATCCTGAAAGTGCGATATTATGGTCTATGGTCGCAGGGAGGGACGGCTTGCCCGCGACAGAGTGAAAACCGCGCACCCACCCCATGAGGGAGCCCTCGGGAGGACCACGATGCCCAGGAAGGTCGCCGCCCGCAAGGCGGAACACATGGACCATGTCCGCCGCATGATCCACGACCGCCTCGACGCCGCCGACATCGCCACCGTGTCCGCCTTCGTCGACGCTTACTATGCGCACGTTCCGCCGGCCGACGCCGCTCCCTGCGATCCCGAAACGCTCTATGGCGCCGCCCTTGCCGTCTGGACCTTCCTGCGGCATCGGCGGCCACGACACGCCCGCGTGCGGGTCTACAACCCGAGCTTCGAAGAGCACGGCTACCAAAGCGACCGCACAGTGGTCGAGATCGTCAACGACGACATGCCCTTCCTGGTGGACTCGGTCACCGCCACCCTGAGTGACCTCGGCTTGACGGTGCACCTGGTGATTCACCCGGTGATCTGCGTTGTCCGGGATGCCCAGGGGGCCATGCTGGATCTGGGCGTGTCCGGCACCCCGGGGACCATTCGGGAATCGGTGATGCACGTGGAGATTGGCCAGCAGACCGACGCCGCCCTGCTGCGCACCGTCGAGACCCGCATCCTGGAGGTGTTGGACGAGGTGCGCGCGGCGGTCGACGACTGGCCGTCGATGATCGAACTGGCCCGGGCCACCGCCGAGGGCCTGGCCGAGACCCTCGCGGCGCGGCACGCCACCGACACGCCGGACCTTGGCCGGGCCGCGGAGATGAACCGGTTCCTCACCTGGCTGTGCGAGAACCACTTCACCTTCCTGGGGTCGCGTGACTACACGTTCGTGGAGACCGGCGGCAGGCTGCGGGCCGACCCGGAACCGGGCCTGGGCATTCTGCGTGATCCGCGCGTGCGGGTGTTCGGTCAGTTGCGTGAGCTGGACACCCTGCCCGAAGACGTGCAGCACCATGTGCGCGGCCCGGCGCCGCTGTTGATCACCAAGACCGCCATGCGTGCCCGCGTTCACCGCTCGGTGCCGATGGACGCCATCGGCGTCAAGCGGTTCGATGACCGTGGCCACCTGGCCGGGTTGACGCTGTTGGTGGGGCTGTTCACCGCCGATGTCTACACCAACAGCGCTGGCGCCATTCCCCTGGCGCGGCAAACCGCGTCCCGCATCATGTCCACCAGTGGCTTCGACCCCCACGGCCATGATGGCAAGCGCCTGCAGCACATCCTGGAAACGCTGCCAAGGGACGAACTGTTCCAGACCCCGGAGGACAGGCTTCTGGAAACCGTGTTGGGCATCCTGGACCTTCAGGAGCGCCAACGCACCGCCCTGTTCCTGCGCCAGGACGAGTTTCAGCGCTTCGTGTCCTGCCTGGTGTTCATTCCCCGTGACCGCTACGACACCACCTTGCGGCTGGTGGTGCAGCGGATCCTGGAATCCGCCTTCGAGGGCACGGTCGAGACCTATTCCATCCAGGTGGACGATTCCCGGCTGGCGCGCCTGCATGTGATCGTGCGCACCACGCCCGGCGCATTGCCGTCGCACGATCCCGAGGAGATCGAGGCCCGCATCGCCGACGCCACCCGCTGCTGGACCGACCATCTGGCGGACGTGCTGATCGCCGCCAAGGGCGAGGAGCAGGGCATGCGCCTGTTCCGCCGCTACGGCGAGGCGTTTCCAGCCAGCTATCGCGAGCGCCATTCGGCCCAGGCGGCGCTGGCGGACATCGCCCGCATCGAGGACGCCCTGCGCGGCGACGGCTTCGCGCTCAGCCTCTACCGTCCATTGGAGGCCCCCGAGAACGAGGTCCGCTTCAAGATTTACCAGCACGCGCGCGGCGCCGCTCTCTCCGACGTGCTGCCGGTGCTGGAGAACATGGGCTTTCGGGTGTTCGGCGAGGTGCCCTATGACCTGCGCGCCCGCCTGGACGACGGTGAGATGGGCGATACAGGCGCGGTGGGCGAGGACCCGGGCCCGGTCAAGGATAGCGCTGGCCCCGGGACCACGCGCATCTGGATTCATGACTTCTCCATGACCACGGCCTCCGGCGCGGTGGTCGATGTGGGCGAGGTGCGCGGCCCCTTCCAGCAGGCCTATGCGCGCGTCTTGACCGGCGATCTGGAGAACGACGGCTTTAACCGCCTGGTCGTCGAGGCCGGCCTGGACTGGCGCCAGGTGACCGTGTTGCGGGCTTACGGGCGTTACCTTCGCCAGGCCACCTTCACGTTCAGCCAGAGCTATATTCACCAGGCCCTGGCCCGGCACGCCGGCATCACCGCCAAGCTGATCGCGCTGTTCGAGGCGCGCTTTGACCCCGACCGCGATCCAGGGATCACCCCCACCGAACGGGACATCAAGACCACCATCCAGGCCGACCTGAACGCGGTGACCAATCCGGATGAGGACCGCATCCTGCGCCGCTTCCTGAACCTGATCCGCGCCACCCTGCGCACCAACCACTTCCAGCGAGACGAGCAGGGCGGTCCGAAGCCATGGCTGTCGCTGAAGCTGGAGAGCGGCGCGATTAAGGCCCTGCCGCTGCCGCGCCCCTGGGTCGAGGTGTTCGTGTACTCGCCCCGGGTCGAGGCCATTCACTTGCGCGGCGGCAAGGTGGCGCGCGGCGGCATTCGCTGGTCCGACCGTCGCGAGGACTTCCGCACCGAGGTACTGGGGCTGATGAAGGCGCAGATGGTCAAGAACGCGGTCATCGTGCCGGTCGGCTCCAAGGGTGGCTTCGTCGTCAAGCAACCGCCGCCGCCGGACGCCGGCCGCGAGGCTCTCCAGGCCGAGGGCGTCGCCTGCTACCAGACGTTCATGCGCGGGCTCCTGGACATCACCGACAATCTGAAAGAGACCGACGTGGTGCCGCCGCCGCGCGTGCGCCGGCGCGACGGCGACGATCCCTACCTGGTGGTGGCCGCCGACAAGGGCACCGCCGCGTTCTCTGACATCGCCAATGCCGTTTCGGCCGAGTATGGCTTCTGGCTGCGCGATGCCTTCGCCTCGGGCGGCTCCAACGGCTATGACCACAAGGTCATGGGCATCACCGCGCGCGGCGCCTGGGAGGCGGTCAAGCGCCACTTCCGGGAGATGGGCCGCGATATTCAGGCCGAGTCCTTCACCGTGGTCGGGGTCGGCGACATGGCCGGCGACGTCTTCGGCAATGGCATGCTGCTGTCTCGGTGCACGCGGCTGGTGGGCGCCTTCAACCACATGCACATCGTCCTCGACCCGGACCCCGACCCGGAGACCAGCTGGATCGAGCGCAAGCGCTTGTTCGACCTGCCGCGCTCGTCCT
This sequence comes from Rhodospira sp., assembly GCA_028277295.1. Taxonomy (GTDB): domain Bacteria; phylum Pseudomonadota; class Alphaproteobacteria; order Rhodospirillales; family Rhodospirillaceae; genus Rhodospira. The sequence goes on along the minus strand of JANQGN010000215.1, from coordinate 1,884 downwards.
GGGCCGACTACGATACCGCCGTCCTGTCCGAGGGCGGGCGCGTGTTCAGCCGCCAGGCGAAGCGCGTGACCCTGACGCCGCAGGTCATGACCCTTCTGGGTGTCCGCCAGGACGAGATGACCCCCGACGAAGTGATCCGGGCGTTGCTGCGCCTGGAGGTCGACCTCCTGTGGTTTGGCGGCATCGGCACCTTCGTCAAGGCCAGCCAGGAGACTCATCCCGACGCCGGCGACCGGGCCAACGATGCGCTGCGGGTGGACGCCGACGAGGTGCGCGCCCGTGTCATCGGCGAGGGCGCCAACCTGGGCGTCACCCAGCGGGCCCGCATCGAATTCGCCGCGCGTGGAGGGCGCGTCAACACCGACGCGGTGGATAACTCGGCTGGGGTGGACTGCTCCGACCATGAGGTCAACATCAAGATTCTGCTTGATGGCATCGTCGAGGCCGGAGACCTGACCGAAAAGCAGCGCAACGAGCTGTTGCGCGGCATGACCGACGAGGTCGCGACGTTGGTGTTGCGCGACAACTACATGCAGACCCAGGCGATTTCGTTGATGGAGCGGCGCTCGGTGGAGCTGCTTGACCAGCAGTTGCGGTTGATGCGGGCGTTGGAGCGCATGGGCCGCCTCGACCGGGACGTGGAGTTCCTGCCCGACGACGAGGAGATTGCCGAGCGCATGGCCGCCGGCCGCGGCCTGACCCGCCCGGAGGTGGCCGTGGTGGTGGCCTATGGCAAGCTCTGGATCTTTGACGAGGTGCTGGACTCCGATCTGACGGAGGAACCGGTGCTTACCGAGACCATGGCCCAGTACTTCCCCACGGCGCTGCAAACCCGTTTCCACGAGCAGATCGGCCGGCATCGGCTGCGCAAGGAGATCATCGCCACCTACGTCGCCAACTCGATGATCAACCGCGTGGGCGCCGCCTTCGTCACCGAGATGATGGAAAAGACCGGCATGCGCGCCGCCGATATCGCGCGGGCCTACATGGTCGTGCGCGAGGTCTTCGGTCTGCGGGACGTCTGGGCTTCGATCGAGGCGCTAGACGGGACGGTGCCGGCGGCGGTGCAACTGGACCTGTTGCAGGAGGTCACCCGCCTGGTGGGGCGCAAGACCCAATGGATGTTGCGCGACGGCGCCTGGCCGCTGGACGTCTCGCGCACGGTTGAGGAAATGGCCCCCGGCGTGCAGATGCTGTCGGCCAACCTGGACGAGTTGGCCACCGAGGAAACCTTGGCGCCGGCGCGCGCGCGCATGGCTCACTGGGTCGAGGCCGGCGTGCCCGAGCCGTTGGCCGCCGGCATCGCCTGCCTGATGGTCATGGCCGCCGCCGGCGATATCGTGCGCACCAGCGCCGCCCATGACCTGCCCATGGACCTGGTGGCGCGCCTGTACTTCGCCGTCGGCGCGCGGCTGGGGCTCGGCTGGCTGCGGCAAATGGCCGATGGCCTGGAACGCGGCGGCCACTGGCACAAGCTGGCGCTGTCGGCGGTCACCGAGGAGTTGTACAGCCACCAACGCCAGATCACGCTGCGGGTGATCGAGCACGGCCGGCACCTGGACGACCCCGACGCGGCCCTGGCCGCCTGGATCGACACCAACCCCATCACCGCCGAGCGCGCCGCTCACCTGGTCAACGAACTGCGCGGGGCCTCATCGGGCGTGGACCTGGCGATGCTCACCGTCGCCAGCCGCCAGTTCAGGGCGATGGCGGGGTTGTAGGGAACGAGCGGCGAGATCCTGTGATCATCCCAGGGCAACGGGCTCAGGTTAACGCGGGCAACGGTCCGCACGTTCGATGGAGATCCTTCGCACCTTTCAGGCGCTCAGGATGAGGTTACTATATTTAAGATAGCCTCATCCCGAGCGAGCCCCCGCGTCCATC
>JANQGN010000045.1 GCA_028277295.1 Rhodospira sp. | reverse complement strand
AACGGGCCACCTCGCCACAAGTCAGGGAATCAGTATGGCCAAGGAAGATGCCATCGAGTTCAACGGCACCGTCACGGAACTGTTGCCCAATGCCATGTTTCGCGTAAAGCTGGATAATGATCACGAAGTTCTGGCTCACACCAGCGGCAAGATGCGCAAGAACCGCATTCGCGTGCTCGCCGGTGACCGCGTGAACGTGGAGATGACGCCTTACGACCTGACCAAGGGTCGCATTACGTTTCGGTACAAGTAGGCCCCCATGGCCGCGTCGCCCGCCGCCCGCGGGCCGGGCGTGACGTCCGACGAGTCGCGCCCCCCGGCCCTTGTCCAGGACCGCTCCGGCGCGCCTCTGGTCCTCGCCTCCGCCTCGCCGCGCCGCCTTGATCTGTTGCGCCAGGTCGGCGTGGCGCCGGACCGGGTCGACCCCGCCCACATCGACGAAACCCCGCTGCCCCGCGAGGCGCCGCGCGAGCACGCGCGCCGGCTGGCGCGCGCCAAGGCCGAGGCCGTGGCGCCGCGCCACCCCGGAGCCTTTGTGCTGGCCGCCGATACGGTGGTGGCGCGCGGCCGGCGCATTCTGCCCAAGCCGGCCAATCGGGCCGAGGCGCGCCACTGCCTGGACCTGTTGTCCGGCGCCACTCATCATGTGTTGGGTGGGGTGGCGCTGATCGCGCCCGATGGTCGCCAGGCCGAGCGGCTGGTGGACACCCGGGTGTGCTTCAAGCGCCTGGAGGAGGCCGAGATCCGCGCCTACCTGGATGGCGGCGAGTGGGAGGGCAAGGCCGGCGGCTATGCCATCCAGGGCCACGCGGGCGGGTTCGTGCGGTTCCTGTCCGGGTCCTACTCCAACGTGGTTGGATTGCCGTTGTTCGAGACCCGGGCGCTGCTGCGCGGCCTGGGGCTTCCGGTGCCGTGACCGTCGCAGACGGCGGTGATGCGGTCGCGGCGGCCCTGGCGGCGCCGGTCGCGCTGGTGGTCTCTGTCTCGCCCGGGGAGACCCGGCTCGCGCGCCTGGAGCATGGCCGGTGCGTCGCCGTGACCAGCCATCGGCCCTGGGCGGCCGGCGCCGGGGCGGTGCTGCTCGGCCGCCTGGGGCCACGTCTCCCGTCCGGCGGTGGCGCTTTTGTGGATCTCGGGCCCTGGGGCGATGGCTTCCTGGATCCTGCCGACCTGACCGGCGCCGTGCCCCCCCAGGGCGCGGCGGTGATGGCGCAGGTCCGCCAGCCGGCGCGGCCCGACGAGATGGCGTCGGGCGGCAAGGCGGCGCGGCTGACGCTAGCCCCGGCGCTGACCTCGGCGCGGCTGGCGCTGGGTGGACGCCGGCCGGGCGCGGCGGTGTCCCGGCGGTTGCCCGAGGACGAACGCGCGCGCCTGCTGGGTCTGATCAAGGGCCTGGTGGCGCCGGGCGAGTCCCTGGTGGCGCGTACGGCGGCCGCCGGGGCCGACCGGGCGACCCTGGCGCGCGACCTGGCCCGCTTGCGCGCCGACTGGACCGGACTGACGGCCCGCGCCGCCGAGGCGTCTTCCCCGGCGTTGCTGTCGCCCGCGCCCCTGGACTGGAAGGCGGTGCTCTCGCCCCTCGATCCGCCCCCGTCCCTGGTGGTGCTGGACGAGCCGGCCGCGCGGGACGCGCTGGCGGCGGACCTGCGTGGCGCACTGGAGGCGGGCGCCGCGCCCGCGATCGTCGCGCCGGCCGGCGCGGGGGACCTCTGGGAGGCGACTGGCGTGGCCGACACGGTCGAGGCGGCCTTGTCGCCCGTGGTGCCGTTACCCGGCGGCGGCCGGCTGGTGATCGAGCCCACCGCCGCCCTGGTGGCGGTGGACGTGGACGCCGGCTCGGGGCCGCCGGCCCGCGCCAACGCCGAGGCGCTGGCGGCGCTTCCCGGGCAGCTTCGCCTGCGGGCGCTGGCCGGCCACATCCTGGTGGACCTGATCCCGGCCGGGCGCGGCCCGCGCCTGCCGATGGCCGCCCGTCAGGCGCTGGAGCGTGCGCTTTCCACCGATCCGGCGGCGCCGCGCGTGGCGGGGGTGTCGCGGCTGGGCTTGCTGGAGGTGTCGCGGGACCGGCGCGGCCCCACCCTGGCCGAAACGATGCGCGGCCCGGCCGCCCAGGCGCTGGCGGCGCTCCGCCTGGCGGTCCAGGAGGCGCGGGCGAGCGCCGCGACCGCCCTGGCGGTGACGGTGTCCCCCCCGGCGGCGGCGCTGCTGCGCGGGCCGCTGGCGCCGGCGGCGGCGGATCTGCGCGCGCGCCGGGGTCTGGCGCTGACTGTCCGGCAAGGCTTGGTGGGCGTTGACGCCGTCCCCGTCCTTGGACCACCTTGAGGGCTGGCCACACAGGAGACCCGCCCATGAGCGACAGCGCGGACGATCCAGAGACCAGCGCCGGGGCCGATCCGCCCGCCGTCGTGCGCCTCAGCCAGGCCCGGTGCCCTGTGTGCCAGCGGCCCACGGTGCCGCGCTATCGGCCGTTTTGCTCGCACCGCTGCGCCGACGTGGACCTGGGCCACTGGCTGACCGGCCGCTACGCGGTGCCGGGCAACCCGGCCCTGGAGGAGGATTAGGCGCACCGGTGACGGCGTGGTCACGCGGTGGTGTGCCTCCCATACCAAGGGGGCGCACTCCTAGGGCGTTTTCGCCAGCAACTGAATCGTCGACAACGCCCTAATATACTGATATTGAAGCAAATCGTCCCCAAAAGGTCTTCCAGGGCGATCCGTGCCAGATCGCTCGGGATTTGCTCTAGAAGGACACGGGACCCGTCATTGCGAGCCCTCGTCGCCAGACGAGGGCGTGGCAATCCAGGGGCAGAGGACGGTGCGCTTCGCCCTGGATTGCTTCGGAGCTAAAGCTCCTCGCAATGACGAATAACATGCATTACAGGAAATTACTCAATCTTAAGGCCACCTCGAATAACCCCAACCCGTCCGAAGCGGCTCCATTGTTTATCAAAGGCTTATCCCCCTGTGTCCGGGAACCCCATGACTTGGGGTACGCGCGACCGCCGGATCCACCACCGACTGCGCCGACCGGACACAGGGGGATAAGCCGGGTTTATCAATGGGTTGCGAATACAGACGCGGACCAGTATTGGCGTTTTTCGAGGTGGTCTTAGAGCCCGTCCGGAAAGTCGTGGGAACCGCAATATAGTGTGTGCCTGTTCCCCGGTCGCACGCCGAATGTGGTGTTTGTCAGGGCTTTCCGGACAGACACTGAGAGCCCGTCCGGAAAGTCGTGGGAACCGCAATATAGTGTGTGCCTGTGCCCGACTCGCACGCCGTACGTGGTGTTTTTCAGAGCTTTCCGGACAAATACTTAGAGCATGTTGGGCGATTCAGAAATCGCACAACATGCTCTAGACCAGCGGCGCACCACCGGCTCAGCGCCGGTCCATGGGCTTGAACGTGCGATGGCCGTCACCATTGAACAACTGACGCGGCCGGCCGATCTTTTGAACCGGGTCGGTGATCATCTCGTTCCACTGGGCCACCCAGCCGGTCGTCCGTGCCAGAGCAAAGATCGCCGTGAACATGGAGGTCGGAATATCCATGGCCCGGAAGATTATACCCGAATAAAAATCAACATTCGGGTATAGCTTCTTTTCTACGAAATAGTCATCTTCAAGGGCAATGCGCTCCAGCTCCATGGCCACATCCAGGAGCGGATCCTTGACGCCCAGTTCATCCAGGACTTCATGGCACGCCCTGGCCATGATCTTGGCGCGCGGATCATAGTTCTTGTAGACCCGATGGCCAAAGCCCATCAAACGGAACGGATCGTCCTTATCCTGGGCGCGCTTGACGTACTCCGGCACCCGGTCGAGCGTGCCGATCTCCGTCAGCATGTTGATGACCGCTTCGTTGGCACCGCCATGCGCAGGCCCCCACAAGGAGGCAATGCCGGCCGCCACGCAGGCGAAGGGGTTGGCCCCGGACGAGCCGGTGAGCCGTACCGTCGAGGTGGAGGCGTTCTGCTCATGGTCGGCGTGCAGGATGAGAATGCGATCCATGGCCCTCGCAAGCACCGGGCTGACCTTGTACGCCTCGCAGGGGACGGCGAACATCATGTGCAGGAAGTCGCTCGCGTAGCGCAACTCGTTGCGGGGATACATGAAGGGCTGGCCCATGGAGTACTTGTAAGCCCAGGCGGCGATGGTCGGCATCTTGGCGATCAGCCGGTGTGAGGCGATCATGCGATGGTGCGGATTGGTGATGTCGGTGCTGTCGTGATAGAAGGCGGCCAGACCGCCGACGACACCACACATCACCGCCATGGGGTGGGCGTCCCGTCGAAAGCCCTCGAAGAACTTGTGAATCTGCTCGTGCACCATGGTGTGCAGGGTGATGGCCCGTTCGAACTCGTCAAACTTGGCCTTGTTCGGCAGATCGCCATTGAGCAGCAGATAGGCGACTTCCAGGAACGTGCAGTTCTCCGCCAGGTCGGCGATATCATAGCCCCGGTGCATCAGCACACCGGCTTCACCATCGATATAGGTGATGGCGGACTCGCAGCTTCCGGTCGAGGTAAACCCGGGATCATAGGTGAACATGCCGGTCTCGGCATAGAACTTTCGGATATCCACCACGCTAGGGCCGATTGACCCGTCAAGGATGGGAAATTCATAGGACGATCCGTCCCGGTTGTCGACGACGGTGACAGTGTTGGTCTGCGTCATGTCGGCTCTTCCTTCCCTGGCATGGAGAGTGCCCGCGCGGCGGAGACGGCAGGCACTGCACGGCCACTCGACCCGAGGCCTTGGCGCGACCCTACCCGAAAGAGGGGGCGGCACCAAGCCCAACGAGCAGGGTAGACCTCCTCGTTCGTGCAGGTTTTAGAGCATCTCTAGCCTGCGCGATCCACTGTATTCTCAGGGCCCCATGATCCTGAACGGCCGCCCGGATCCGCCCCGCCCGGATCCGGGGTCATCCCCCCAAAGTGGACGTCCTCGTCGGGACGCCGCGATTCGCCCTCACGCCCGGGCGTCGTCCAGACGCGCCAGGGTCTCGGCGCGTCCAAGGATCTCCATCACCTCGAAGATGGGCGGCGACACGGTGGACCCGGTCACCGCCGCCCGCAAGGGCTGCGCCACCTTGCCCAGTTTCAGCCCCTCGGCCTCGGCCAGGGCGCGGACATCCTCTTCCAGGGCGCCACGCGCCCAGGGCTCGAAGGTGGCCAGCCGATCCCCCAACCGGCCCAGCACCATGGCGCCCTCTCCGCTCACCATCTTGCGCGCCTTGTCGTCCAGCGGCAGCGGCCGGGGCCGCACATAGAAGGCGGCGGCCTCGGTCAGGTCCACCACGGTCTTGGCGCGTTCCTTAAGGCTGGGCATGCCGGCCCGCAGGCGCCCCGTCCCCTCGTCGTCCACCGTTTCCCCCGCGGTCCGCAAGCGCTCGACCACCAAGTCCACCAAGCGTGCATCGTCGGCCTGGCGCAGGTAGTGACCGTTCAAACTGGTCAGCTTCACCATGTCGAAGCGCGCCGGCGCCCGCCCCACGCCATCCAGATCGAACCAGGCGCGCGCCTGCTCGTCGGTGATGATCTCGTCGTCTCCATGCCCCCATCCAAGCCGCAGCAAATAATTGCGCATGGCCTCGGACAGAATGCCCATGTCGCGGTAGGCCTCCGTGCCCAGCGCCCCATGCCGCTTGGACAGCTTGGCGCCATCCGGCCCATGGATGAGCGGGATATGCGCGAAGCGCGGCGGCGTCCATCCCAGGAGAGTGTACAACTGCGTCTGGCGAAACGCATTGGTTAGGTGATCATCCCCGCGAATCACGTCGGTCACGCCCATGTCATGGTCGTCAACCACAACCGAAAGCATATACGTCGGCGTGCCGTCGGACCGCAGCAGGATCATGTCGTCAAGCTGGCCGTTGGCCACGGTGACGCGGCCTTGCACCCGATCCTCGATGATCGTCTCGCCCTCCCGTGGCGCCCTCAGGCGCACCACGGGATCAACGCCGGCCGGCGCCTCGGACGGGTCGCGGTCCCGCCAGCGGCCATCATAGCGCATCGGCTGACCGGCCGCCTTCTGCGCCTCGCGCATCGCCGCCAGCTCCTCGGGCGAGGCGTAACACGGATAGGCCTTGCCGGCGGCCAGCAGGTCCCGCGCCACCTGGGCGTGATGCTCGGCGCGGGAGAACTGCATCACCGGCTCGTCGTCCCAGTCCAGCCCCAGCCACGCCAGGCCGGCGAAGATGGCGCGCACCGCGTCGGGGGTGGAGCGCTGGCGATCGGTGTCCTCGATCCGCAACAGAAAGCGCCCACCGTGATGGCGAGCGTAAAGCCAGTTGAATAGCGCCGTGCGGGCGCCACCGATGTGCAGGTAGCCTGTGGGCGATGGCGCGAACCGGGTAACGACGGTCATGGGTCCTCTGAACCTGTGAACCTGGGATCGGATCAAGTGTCTGTATCAAGTGTCTGTGTGGTGTGCGGGGCCGACGGCGATCAAGGCGACCGCCACGGATGCGGGCACTCGAGAGGGGGCACGCGTTGCGGCCGGCCCGGGCGCCTCTGTACCATACCCGCCGCCGCCTGTGCAGCCCCGCGAACGCCGGCGGATGGCTCGACAGGGACGAGAAAGCGGGGTCAGGGCGGAACCGGCCGAGACATGGCGCGAACGGACAGCGGACATGGACCCTCGTCCAGCACCATCACGCGGGAGCACGGCGGCGCGGGTCGCCGCGCGGCGCGGCACCGACGCCGGGGTGATGCTTACCGCCGCCAGCGGCGCCCCGATCGCGCTGGGCCGGGGCCTGGCCGCCACCCTGGAGGCCGACCGGGCGCGCTGGCCGCTGTGGTTGCCGGTGGCCCTGGGGCTGGGCATCGCGGTCTATCTGGCCTCGCCGGTGGAGCCACCGCGCTGGTCGGGCGCGGCCCTGATGGGCGGGCTGCTGCTGCTGCTCCTGATTGCCCGGCGGGCCGCCTGGATCACCGCCTTGCTGCTGGCCCTCACCAGCGCCGCCATCGGCTTTGTCGTGGCCCAGGAGCACGCGCACTCGGTCGCGGCGCCGGTGCTGGCCGAACGACTCGGACCGACCACGGTCTCAGGGCGGGTGCTTCAGGTGGAGCACCGCCCCGGGCGCCCCCGCCTGACCCTGACAGACGTGGCCATCGCCCGCCTGGCCCCGGCCAACACCCCGGCGCGCGTACGCATCACCCTGACCCCCACCCGGGCGCCGCCGCCCGGCACGTGGATCACCACCCGCGCCATTCTGTCACCGCCGCCCCGACCGGCCGCGCCCGACGCCTTCCCCTTCCCGCGCCGGGCCTGGTTCGAGCGCCTGGGCGCCGTCGGTTTCGCCGTGGCCCCCTGGACCGTTTCAGACCCGGCGCCAACCCCCGATGTCGGGGCGCGGCTGACCGCCGCCCGCGAAGCCGCCCGCGTCACGGTCGCCGAACGCCTGCGCGCCGGCCTGCCACCCTCCGAGGGTGCCCTGGCCGCCGCCCTGGCCACGGGGGACAGGGGCGCGGTGCCCAAGCCCGTGCAGCAGGCGTTCCGCGACGCCGGCGTGGCTCATCTGCTGGCCATCTCCGGCTTGCACATGTCGATGATCGCCGCCTTGCTGTTCGCTGGCGCGCGCGGGCTGCTGGCCCTGTGGCCAAGGGCGGCGCTGCGGCTGGACCTCAAGAAGCCGGCCGCGGTGCTCGCCCTGATGGGAACGGCGGGCTATTTGCTGCTGTCCGGGGCCAACGTGCCGGCGCAGCGCGCCTTCCTGATGACCGGTCTCGTGCTGCTGGCGGTTCTTCTGAACCGCACCGCCATCTCGCCGCGCGTCGTGGCCCTGGCGGCGGCCGCCGTGTTGCTCGCCCAGCCCCAGGCGCTGGCGGGGCCCAGCTTCCAGATGTCCTTCGCCGCCGTGCTGGCCCTGGTGGCCGTCTGGGAACTGGCGTCCCCGCGCCTGGCTACCTGGCGCCGCGCCAAGGAGGGCGGCGCCGGCCGCTGGCTGATCCGCGCCACGGCCCTGTATCTCGGCGGCATCCTGCTGACCAGCCTGGTCGCCGGCCTGGCCACGATGCCGTTCGCCGCCTTCCACTTCAACCGCGTCGCCGTCTGGGGGCTGGCCACCAACTTGCTCGCGGTGCCGATCATGGGCCTGTGGGTCATGCCGTGGCTGTTGGCTGCCATCGCCCTGGTGCCGCTTGGCCTGGAGGGCGCCGTCCTGCCGCCCCTGGGCTGGGGCCTGTCGGCCCTCCGCTGGACGGCCGAGACCGTGGCCGCCTGGCCCGGCGCCAGCGCCTCGGTCCCATCCATGCCCACCTGGGGCTTGGCGGCCGTGACCCTGGGCGGCCTGTGGCTGTGCCTTTGGCGCCGCCCCTGGCGGCTGCTGGGCGTGGTAGCGCTGGCGGCGGGCCTGGCCAGCCCCTGGAGCCGCCCACCGCCTGACCTGCTGGTCCACGACGATGGCCGCACGTTGGCCGTGCGGGCGGCGGACGGGGGCCTGATCCTGTCGCCGGGGCGGGCGAACGGATTCGCCCGGCGCCTGTGGCGGGACCGCTGGGGTGGCGAAAGCCGCGAGCCCTGGCCCGCGCCTGGCGCCGGAACCACCGACGGGACGTTTCGCTGCGACCCGCTGGGCTGTGTGCTCCGCCGTCGCGGCCGCGTGGTGGCGCTGGCCTGGACCCGCGCCGCCCTGGCCGAGGACTGTCCCCGCGCCGACGTGGTGGTCACACCCTTGCCGGCACCGTCCGATTCCGCGTGTCCCGGCCCCATGTTGGTGATCGACGGGCGCCGGCTGGCCCGCGATGGTACCCACGCGCTCTGGCTGGGCGATGGCGCCAGCCAGAACCGGGCGGGACGGATTCGGGTCAGGTCCGCCGCGCAGGCCATGGGCGACCGTCCGTGGTCGTCATCCTCAGACCGCGACCCGTGACCGCGCCTCGCGCGCCCGGCATTGGAACAGGTCTAGAGCACATCCCAAGCAATCTGGCACAGATCGCCCTGGACGATCTTTTGGGGACGATTTGCTTGAAGAATAAATCATTAGAGCATGCTGGGCGATTCAGAAATCGCGCAACAGGCCCTAGTACCGCCGCAGCAGCCCCACCAGCCGGCCCTGCACCTTGACCCGGTCGGGCGGCAGCACCTGGGTCTGATAGGCCGTGTTGGCCGGCTCCAGGGCGATGGAATTGCCCTTGCGCCGCAGGCGCTTGAGGGTGGCTTCCTCGTTGTCCACCAAGGCAACCACGATGGTCCCCGAATCGGCGCCGTCACAGCGGCGGATGAGCACCGTGTCGCCATCCAGAATGCCGGCATCGATCATCGAATCGCCTTCGACAGTCAGGGCGTAATGGTCGCCGGCCCCCAACAGTCCAGCCGGCACCTCGATGCTGGTTGAGGTATCGGACAGGGCGGCGATGGGCGTGCCGGCGGCGATCTTGCCCAGCAGGGGGAGTTCAACGGCGCCGACATCGCCGGCCACGGTGGCGCCCGACAGGCCGCCCCGGATATCACCCCGGAAATCGCCCCGGATCACCTTGGGATCGAATCCGGGACCGGCCACCCGGCTGGCCACCGCCAACCGTCCGGGCGCGGTCTCGGACCCATCCGGCGTCACGTCCCCGGGTAGCCGCAGCACCTCCAGGGCACGCGCGCGATGCGCCAGACGGCGGATGAACCCGCGCTCCTCCAGGCCCGAGATCAGTCGGTGAATGCCGGACTTGGATTTCAGCCTCAGGGCGTCCTTCATTTCGTCAAAGCTGGGCGACACCCCGGTTTCGCGCAGGTGCCGGTCGATAAAGAACAGCAGTTCGTGTTGTTTACGCGTGAGCATGTCCGATTCGTCCCCGCCTGCCGCCTCGGCGGCGCCCATTGGGCCGCCGTCGCGGTTGATGTTGTGCCGCTGTTGTTATGCCGCTGTTATGCCGCGCGCGGTCGGCATCATACCGCCCTGGCACGATGTCGCCCCTCTGTCTCGCGGGTATCGCCCGGCCAACGCCCTCTTTGTCGGTTGGTCCCCGTGTCGGTTGGTCCCCGTGTCGGTTCGACACGCCTTGCCCGAAGGGGCCCCTGACGGCGAAGGCGCGATCGACGATCGCCCTTCGATCACCCCTCGAGCACCCTTGCCTGGGGACACCGTCTCGGGACCCCTTCTCGATACGCTTTACATCGGCGCGCCTTCTCAAGCCCCCCCTTTTCGTGATAGGCGCCACCGGACTCCGGCGGGGGCCGCCCGACCTCACCTGACCTACTCGATGACCATCACACGCCGCACGACCGCCCCCAAGGAGACTCGGTCCCACTACCCCCACCGTCGTCACGCCCCAAAGCAGAATGCTCGTGAAGACACCCCTCAAACGAGACTCTCCCACGTCTCGGATCGCCCGAACCGGTTTGGTCGGGGCCGCGTCGAGACAACCGTGGCGTCCTGGCCCCGTCCGCCGTCAAGCGCGAACAAACACGGTACGCGCTCAACTGTTCTACTTTGGTTCTCTCGTGTGGTCAAGGGACTCCGGGCGCGGTCTTTGCGAGTTTTCTTCTGTTTTTTCTGGAATAGGGTGCTCGCTGACCACGCCCAGGTCGTCGCGAGAGATGTGTCGAGACCACCCGCCATGAACTATCGTCACGGCTATCACGCCGGCAACGTCGGCGACGTCCTCAAGCACCTGGTGCTCACGCTGGTGCTGGCGCATCTGCGCGCCAAGGCCAAGCCTTTCGTCGTGGTGGACACCCACGCCGGGGCCGGCGCCCATGATCTGACCGGACCAGAGGCCATCCGCACAGGCGAATGGAAGGACGGCATCGGCCGCCTGCTGGGCGCGGCGGCGGCGCCCGACGCGGTGCGTCCCTACCTGGCGTACGTGCGTGGCTGGCGCCCCGACGGGGACACGACGGGCGGCCGCTGGTATCCCGGCTCGCCCATGATCGCGCGGGCGGCGCTGCGCCCCGGCGACCGGTTGGTGGCCGTAGAGGCGCATCCGCCAACGCAAGCCTTGCTGGCCCGCCACCTGGGACGAGCCAAGGGGGTTCACAGCCGCCTCGGCGACGGCTACCAAGCCTTGACCGCCCTGCTGCCGCCGCCGGAACGGCGTGGTCTGGTGCTCATCGATCCTTCCTTCGAGTCGCGCACCGAGTTCGCCGACATGGCGCTGGCCCTGCGCCGCGCCCACCGTCGGTTCGCTACCGGCCATTACATGCTCTGGTACCCGATCAAGGCCCCCGGCCTCGTCGAGTCGTTCCATCAGAGCCTGATGGATGCCGCCATTCCCCGTATCCTGCGCGTGGCCTTGACCGTGCGGTCGACGACCGTGGCGAACGGAATGGCCGGCGCCGGGCTGATCCTGGTCAACCCGCCCTGGCGTCTCGACGAGACCCTGGCCGCCGTGCTGCCCTGGCTCGCGCGTCACCTCACCCAGGCCAACGACGGGAACGCGGACATCGCGGACGCGGACGGACGCTGGCACGTGGACTGGCTGCGCGGGGAGGAGACCGTCTAGAGCGAATCCCGAGCGCTCTGGCACAGATCGCCCTGGATGATCTTTTAGGGATGATTTGCTTGAAAAACAAATTGTTAGAGCATGCTGGGCGATTCAGAAATCACGCGACATGCTCTAGGGCCTTATGATCGCTCACGTCGCCGCACACCACCAGACGTCGCGTGCGCCGCCGTCTCAGGCGATAGGCCTTCGAAAGCGGGTGGTGTCGGGGTCGGCGCGTCAGGCCCTCGACATTACCGATCCGTCATGGTTCGGACGGTCTGTCGTTAGGTGACCCGTGGCATGGTATGGGTATTGTGGATCGGCCGTTCAGGGCCACCGCATCGCCCCGGGGGCTCACAGCCATGGCCCCAGGGCTCCGATACCTCCTGTGGCACCCCCTCTGTCCGCGGGTGAGAAGACGTTAGGGTTCGTTGATTGAGTGTTCGTCCGTTATAAGCGTTCATCGTTTCCTTGCCACAGACCGGCGGCCCTTCCCCTCTGGCCGCCGGTTTGGCGTTTCTGGACCCCAGACACGGCCCCCATCCGCGCCACGACGCCGTCTCGGTCCCACCGCCCCGCGCGTGCCCTGGCGACGTGGCGCCGCGCCCCCGACCGGGCCATGGTCGTTTACCCGCGACGGGCGGTCTCGCCGCACGCGTTCATGTCCCTGGAAACATAAACGTTCCTCTGCCACGGGTTTCGGGGAACTCTGGTCGGACACCGGATCGACCGGTTCCCGGGGCTGTCGCCCCGCTGCGCAGGAGTGTGTTCATGAAGACGGTGTATGCCCTGGCGGCCGCCCTGTCCCTCGCCATCGTGGCCCCGGCCGCGGCGGAGGATCTGGAGTTCACGCTCATCAACACCAGTGGGGTCGATATCACCGCGTTCCATGTGTCCCACACCGAGACGGACGACTGGGAAGAGAACCTGCTTGGCGGCGGTATTCTCGCCGATGGTTACGAGATTGACGTGTTGATCGCCGATGGTCTGACCACCTGCGTCTACGACATCCTCACCGAGTTCGCCGACGGTGACGCATACGAGGACTACGGCGTCGATCTGTGCTCTCTTGGGTCCTACACCTTCGAGTAACACCGGCGGCGCCCGGGGGCGTATGGACAAGAGCGCTTCGCACGCGGGCGACCGCCCGCACCCGCTCGGGGGAGCCCCCTGCCCCGCCCCCCTGGGTCGATCTTCAACAGGCTGGGCACCGGCCGGCTCCCTCACGGCCCCGCCGCCATGCCAACGTCGTGGGATCAGCCGCCGCCGCCGGGCTGACTGTCGTGCATGCCGCCCCCGAAGCGGATCGCCCCCCGTCGGCTTCGGGCGGTCTACCCGTCTTCCGGCGGGTGCTGGTATCGATGCATGGTGAGCGCCACTTCGTCCGACACCGCCTGGTCCTTGCGCGCCAGGGCCTCGGCGGCCTGAGCGTCGCGCGCCGCCTGAGCCAGTTCATAGGTCTTGCGGCGTCGAAAGACCTCGGCCAACGCATCGCGCAACGCCTCGATGCGGGCACGCACCGCCGCCAGGTCCTCGGCGAGGTCTTGCTTCCGTCGCCGATGCACCGCCAGGTAGTTGGCGAAGGTGACGGCGGCCGCCGGCTCGGCGTCGGCAATGCGCGATTCGCGCGCCAGCGCCGCGTCCAACGCCCGGTCATGGTCCATCAGCGCCTGCTCCTCCCGCAAGCGCTCGCCAAGCTGGCGGCGCAGGTCATCCACCTCCCTCTTGGTCAAGCGGATGATGGCGTGAAGATCGCCCTTGGCCATGGTAAAGCTGCCCTCGCGAGACCGACAGGACGGGAACGGTTACCGATCGGGAGTCCTCGATGCGTCACCCGGCGCCCGGCACGGCATCCCCCTCGGCCGCGCCCTGTGGCCGGGACTCCAGAATCGCGCGCAGCCTGTCGTAGCCGGTGGCCAGATCGGTGGCCTCCTCCCGGGACTGGGCCAGGAAGTCCTCGATCATCGGATAGGTGTGGATGGCCGCGTCCACCTCGGGACTGGAGCCGGCGCGGTAGGCACCCAGGCGGATCAGTTCGGCCATGTCCTCGTAGGTGGTGATGATGCGCCGGGCCGCGTTCACAAGCTGGGTCTGCTCGGGCGTGTTGCAGGCCGGCATGGTGCGCGAGACCGAGCGCAAGACGTTGATCGCCGGATAGCGGCCCCGCTCGGCGATGGTCCGGTCCAACACCACATGGCCATCGAGAATCCCGCGCACGGCGTCGGACACCGGCTCGTTGTGGTCATCGCCCTCCACCAGCACGGTGAACAGCCCGGTGATGGAGCCCGTGTCCGCCACCCCGGGGCCCGCACGCTCCAGAAGGCGCGGCAGTTCGGCGAACACCGACGGCGTGTAGCCCTTGCTGGCGGGCGGCTCGCCAGCCGACAGACTGATCTCGCGCTGGGCCATGGCGAACCGGGTCACCGAGTCCATCAGGCACAACACATGCCGGCCCTGGTCGCGGAAGAACTCGGCGACGGCCATGGTCGCGTGGGCCGCCTGACGGCGCATCAGCGGGCTCTCGTCGGAGGTGGCCAACACCACCACGCTGCGCGCCAGGCCGGCCGCGCCCAGGTCGTCCTCGATGAACTCGCGCGCCTCGCGGCCGCGCTCTCCCACCAGCCCAATGACCACCACCTCGGCCGCCGAATGGCGGATGAGCATCGACAGGATGGTGGACTTGCCGACCCCGGAGCCGGCGAAAATCCCCATGCGCTGGCCCCGGCAGCAGGTCAGGAAGGTGTTCAGCGCCCGCACACCGAGATCCAGCTTGCCGCCCACCCTCTGGCGCTTATGCGCCGGGGGTGGCCGCGCGCGCACGGGATAGGGCCGTTCGCCCAGGGGAACCGGTCCCTGGCCGTCCACCGCCTCGCCAAAGGCGTTGATCACCCGGCCCAGCCAGCCGTCGGCCGGGAACAGCATCGGCGCGCTCTCGGTCAGTTCGGCCCGGCAGCCCATGCCAACCCCGTCCAGTCCATGGAAGGGCAGCAGCAACGCCTGCCCGGCGCGAAAGCCGACCACCTCGCAGGACACAGCGCGCGCGTCGCGGGTCTGAATGCACACCCGGTCCCCCACCGACAGCGTGCCCTGGACGCCACCGATCTCCACCACCAGGCCGCGCACGCCGACCACCCGGCCGAACAGCCGGGCGCCGGGCAACCGGTCGATCTCGCCGATCAGGGTCCGAATCACCTGGGTCATGATCTGTCCGTCTCTCTCGGCCTGGCGGCGTCACATCTCCGCATCCCCACGCAGACTCGCATGAGCGCGGTCACGCCGCAACGACCCGGCGCGCCGCTGGCGCCCCGCGCACCCTCTCTCCGATCACAGGAACGCTTGGGTGGGCAGGGCCGCCGCCCCCTGGTCCACCAGCCCAAGCGCCTGGGTCTCGAACAGCCGCCGATAGACCCCGTCCGGTCGCGCGACCAAATCGGCATGGCGGCCCTGCTCGACGATCCGGCCGCGCTCGAACACCAGGATTCGGTCCGCCTGCCGGATGGTGGACAGGCGGTGCGCGACGATCACACTGGTGCGGCCCCGGGTCACCGTCTCCAGCGCCGCCTGGATCTTCCGTTCCGACACCGAATCGAGGGCCGCCGTCGCCTCGTCCAGCACCAGGATAGGTGCATCCGCCAGGATGGCGCGGGCGATGGCCACGCGCTGGCGCTCGCCCCCCGACAGCTTGACGCCACGCTCGCCCACCACCGTGTCGATGCCGTTCGGCAGCCGCGTGATGAAGTCCTGCGCATGGGCCTTCTCGACCGCCGCCGCCACGTCCGCCCGTGTCGCCCCGGGACGGGCATAGCGAATGTTCTCCAGGATAGAGCGATGGAACAGCACGGGGTCTTGCGGCACCAGGGCGATGGCGGCGCGCAGGCTGGTCTGTGTGACGGTCGTGATGTCCTGGCCGTCGATGCGGATGTGGCCCTCGTCCAGATCGTGCAGACGCTGGAGCAGTTTGACGAAGGTGCTCTTGCCGGCGCCGGACGGGCCGACGAGCGCCACCCGCTCCCCGGCGCGGATGGTCACGGACAGGTCCTCGAACACCGACACCCGGCCCTCGGCGCCGCCGTGGGCGAAGGTCACCCCCTCGAAGGTCACCGCCCCGGCCGCGACGACAAGATCCGGCGCCCCTGGGCGATTACGGACGGCCGGATCCTGGGCCGCCAGATCGACGACCTCTTCCATGTCGTTGAGCGCCTGTTGGAGGGTCCGGACATGATTACCCAGTTCACGGACATACGCGGAGATGATGCCAAAGGCGTTCAGCACCAGGACAACATCGCCAACCGTGGCGCGTCCTTGCCACCACAGCGTCGCCGCCAGAACCAGCGCGCCACCCTCCATCAGGATCATCAGGCCGATCTGAACCGAACCGGTGTCAACCATGCGATTCCAGGAGCGGACCGTGTGCCCGCACCAGACCCGGGACAGGCCGACCAGCCGGCGCGATTCGCGCCGCTCGGCGCCGAACGCCTTGACCACGCTGTTGCAGGTGACGGCGTCCACAAGGTGACCGCTGAGGCGGCTGTCCTCGGCGGCCGCGCGGGTGTTCACCGGCGCGTTGTAGCGGGTCACCAGGAGCAGGCTGGCGGCGATATGCGCGAGTGTGGCGACAAAGGTGTACAGGCCCATCAAGGGCCAATGCAGGGTCAACATCAGCGACATGCCGCTCACCACCAGCAGGGCCGGGGCGAGGCCCATGACAATGGCGTCGGAGATGTGCTCGAAGGCATCCTTGCCGCGCGTGACCTTGCGCACGGTGGCCCCGGCGTGCGTATTGGCGTGCCAGGCCGACTCCATGGCCTGGATGTGATCGAAGCCGCGCAGCATCAGGTCCCGCATGGAGGCGGTCTCGAACGCGACCAGAAGGCGGCTGGCGCACCAGTGCGCCACCGTGAACACCAGGTCGGTGCCGATGAACAGGGCGATCGCGAGTCCCGCGGCCGCGAGTTGAGCGACCCGGTCGCCGTCCTGAAGGCCGACGCCGGCGATGGCGTCGACGAAGCGGCCACTCCAGATGGGCAGAATCACGTCGGCGCCGACGAAGATCACCGTGAAGACGGTGATGCCCGCCAGGAGACGCGGTCGTTGTCGGGCCAGGTGCCACCAGTAGGCCAGCACCCGACGGTTCTCGGTCCGAGATGTCATGGAGAAATCGCACCCACCTGATCGGGTGGGCGTCCCTGTCGATATCATCACGAGACGTCGACCGCCGCGTCAGCGCGCGGACGTCGTCTCCGAACTCAATCCAGGGATGGGACGCGCCGTCAGGCGCCATGGAGGGCGGACAGGGGCGAGTCTGTCCCGCCCAACTCTGTCACGCCCGACTCTGTCACAGTGGGGCGACGTCCGATCCCTGGAGCACAGGCAGGGGCGCCACCGGTCGCGGTCGCGCCAAGGCCATCGACATGATGATGACGATATGAGGCATCATGGACTCGACCTTCGGCTGTGGACGATATCAAAGGGATACGAAGGGCGACCGTCATGGAACGGCCAAGCCAGCGACATTCAAACACATAGAGCATGGTGAGTGATATTGGATTCACTCACCATGCTCTAGGGCCTGTCCGGCAGGGCAATCGGGTGAATGGAGCGTCGCTGAGCATGAATGCATCCAATGGATCGCGGTTTACGTTTAGGCACGTAAATCGTCATTGCGAGCCCGCGTCGTCAGACGGGATACGATCCGGGGGGCGTGGCAATCCAGGAGCGGAGGACACCGGTTTTC
>JANQGN010000389.1 GCA_028277295.1 Rhodospira sp. | reverse complement strand
CGCTGCCGCCGCCTGGCATGGAGGCGAAGGTCCTGGGACTGTTCACGGCGCTGGTCCGTGACATGGGCATCGGCGAGGCCGAATGGGCTCTGTCGCTGGCCGGCCTGGCGGTGCGCGCCGAGCGCCGCAAGGTCTTCGCCCTCGGGTCGATGACCGTCGAGGGCGGCTGGGATGAAAGCGCCGCTGGCCTGGTGGACGTACCTGGACGCCTGGAAATGACGGACTTGATGGTCGTCAATCAGGACAGCGGCCTGCCGATCACCATCGACAGCCTGGTGACGGATACCCTGGCCAAGGACATGGATCTTGCGAGTATCCGGTCCATGGCCGTGCTGGCGATGGACAGCTATGCCGTCGACGAGCGGCCACCCGAGCCTGGAGCGCTCCAGGCCATCGCGGACGCCATGATGTACGGCGGCGGCCACACGGACGTCTCGGTCAAGGGGGTGATGGTGGGAACGGAGCAGGCGCCACAGGGTGGCCTGGGCTCCGTGGCCTTGCGTATCGAGATGGATCCCGCGCCGTCGGGTGCCGACGTGACCAACGGCTCGCTGTCCTTCCAGATGGATGGGCTCGACGCCGGCCCCATGGCGGCGGCGGCCGTTCCCGCCGAACTGCTGCCGGGTGGGGCCGGGATCGGCCTGGCGGCGACGAACCTGCCCGTTCCGGCGATGATGCGCCTGCAGATGGACGTCGGGTCGTTGATGGAGGGGACGGAGCCACAACTCGGCGAGGATGAGGTCATGGCTCTGGTGATGCGGCATCAGCCGTCCTTTGACCTGGAGACGGTCTCTCTTGAGGCGCCCGCCTACACCATCTCCGGCTCCGGGCGGATCAAGACGGATCCGACCTCGCCGGTCCTGTTCGGGGGCGGTGTGTCGCTTAAGGTGCAGGGGCTTGATGACGCCCTGGCCGTGGTGCAGGAGCGGGCTCGGATCGATCCCTCCATGCAGCAGGCGGTGCCCGCGCTGGTGGCGTTGCGGGGCCTGGGCCGGGTGGAGCAACCGGGCACGCACATCTTCGATCTGGTCCTGTCGCCCGACCAGGGGATCCTGATCAATGACGTGCCGGCGGCCATGCTGATGATGCAGGGACCGGGACCGGGACCGGGGCCGGGGCCGCGATCCGAAGAGCCGATGAAGCCCGGCCAAATGGGGCCGGTTCAGTAGAGCAGGCGCGCGGGTCCCGGCTCGGGCGGGTCTGTCCGGGTGCCCGCGCGACGTCCGTGGGCGGATGACCAACACGGCTCCGCCCACGACGCGGCTCTGCCAGACCAAAAGGTTTTTAAATGCTTTGGCGGCTTTTCTTGTATTGTGAGCGGAAGATGTCATGATGGCTTCGTGACACCCGCCAGGCTCCCATCCCCGGCGGTCGACCCAGGTTCGGGCGCGCGGGGCGAGGGGTTGGGGTGTCAGCGTCCGGCGCCGCCACGGTCGGACGGGGAACGGTGGTCATGACCTATCTGGAGCACTATGGGCTGGTCGAGGCCCCCTTTGCGCTGACACCAAAGGTCGCGCATCATTTTGTTGTGCCCGAACGCGGCAATCCCGCCGATGTCCTTGAAGAGGCCATTGAACGCGGCGAGGGTTTGCTCAAGATCGCAGGCGAACCGGGCACGGGCAAGACGCTGCTCTGCCGGGTGTTGGGGCAGCGCTTGCAGGCGAGACGCGCGGTTGGCTATGTACCGGCGCCGGTGGGGCAGGACGCGACCGCGCTTCTGGCCCTTGTGTGTCAGGCCTTCGGCCTGCCGCCCAGCCATACGGCGGCGGAGATGACCACGACGCTGCGGATCTTCCTGGAGGATCGGTTGGCGCGCGGTCATGGCGCGGTGCTCATTGTCGATGAGGCGCAGACCCTGGGCCTGGCCGGTCTGGAGGCGGTGCGACTGCTGAGCACCTTCGAAACCGAGTCAGAGAAGCTGGTGCGCATCGTTCTGGTGGGGCAGCCGGAACTCGATGTCCTGCTGGCCAGCGCCGACTTGCGGCAGTTGTCCCAGCGCATCACGGTGGGGGTGCGGACGGATCCGTTCTCCATCCATCAGTCGATCAACTACATTGACTATCGCATCGGCTGTTGCCGGCGGGAGGGCGTGGACTACGATCCGTTCACGCCGCGCGCCAAGGACCTGTTGGCGCGGTCGGCGGCGGGCGTGCCGCGGCTGCTGAACACCCTGTGTGATAAGGCGCTTGTCCGCGCGGCCACCGACGGCGCCTTGCAGGTGACCGAACAGCATGCCGCCTTGACCGTCGAGGAGGTGCTGGATATCGCCCGACCGTCGGTCGATACCGCGCGCGGCCTTGGGGCTCGTGTCCCGACCTGGGCGATGGCCGCCGCCGCGGTGACGGCCGTGGTGATCGTCGGTGGCGTCGCCGTGGCCCTTTACCCCCTGTGGGGGGGCGATGACCCCACGGTGGCGACGGCGCCCAGTGACGAGGGGGCCGCGATGCCGGGGACCGGACTGGCGCCGGTTCCCCCGGTGTCGCCGGGCTCTGGCGGGTTCGTGCCGCCCCCGGCGCCTACCCTGGTGATGCCACGCGGCGAGACCTTCGGTGCGGTGCCCGATGGGTCCGCGCCCGAGGGGGCGCCGCCAGGAACCGAGACAACGCCACGGCCGGACGAGGGGCCGGCCGCCCTGGCGGCTCTGACGGCGCGGTTGCGCGCGGGAACCCTGGACTCGCCGGACAGCATGGATGACGGGGCGGACGCTCCCTCGGCCTCCGACGCCGCGACCGAGGTGGCGGTTCCGGCCATGCCAACGGCCGCGCCGTCGTCCGCCGCTGGGCAAGAGTCGGCGGCCGGCGCGCCGGTGGCGTCCCCCAGCCTGCCGGCGGACGAGGCGCAACGGCGGGTGGCCGACGCCCTGGCGCGGTTGGCGGCGTTGCATGAGCAGGAGCGCGAGGCCGAGACTCGCGCCGCCCGGCGCGCGGCCTCCGAGGCGGCGGCGGCGGGGGCGCACGCAGACCAGATCGTCGCCCAGGCCCTGGCCGAACCGCCCGCGCCACCTGGCATGGACCTGGGGCGGCCGCCCTGGCCGGTGCCCGAGGGACAGGCCTTGCCGGAAAGACCCGGGACGGCACCGGACGCCGGGCGCGACTTACGGGAGCCATCGGCCGGTCCGCGTGACGGCGAGGAGGGCGCTCCCGTGCCGGCATCGACCGCGCGACGCCCGGACGGCCCGGCGGCGGTGGTCGATCGGGGTGCCGCGCTGGCGCCGCTGCCGCCCCTGCCACCGTCTCGAACTCGGGCCGCGAGCGCGCTGACCCAGGAGACGCTCGTTGCCGATGGGGCCTCGGTTCTCGAGGCAGACGAGGCGGAAATGGATCCGGCAACCGATACGGTGGCGACCGGCACCCCGGCGGCGTTGGCGGCGAGGACTCAGGGAGAGGCGCCTGAGCCCGCCGTGTCTGCCGAGGCTGGTCCGGCCAGCGTGGACACGACACCCCGTGAAGACTTGGGCGACGTCATCGAAACGCTCGTGGTCCCCGATCCGGCCCCTGATCCGGCCCCTGATCCAACCGTCGACCCGGTGACGGTCCCGGACGGGGAGCCTCCGCCGGGCGCCGACCCCGATGGTGGTGCGATGGTGGCGCGGGACGACCGGCCGGCCTCGGAGACCTCCGCCGAGGAGGCCCGTGTGGAGCTGCCGGCGCCGGACATCCCGGTGATCGAGCCATTCGGCGGCACCGCGATGGCGCCGGGTGTCGAACCGCCCGCCGACGCGCCCGCGCTGGTCGCTTCCGAGAGCGATCCGCCCGGTTCGGCGGAGTCGTTCTCGGGTCCTCCTCCCTTGGAACCGGCGATCGAGGACGGCGTTGGTGTGATGGCCGTTCCTGGGTCTTCCCCCGGGGACGAGTCCGCGGGCGTGACCGTGGTTCGTGGTGAGTCCACGGTCCGAGAAGCGATCCCGGAGGAGTCCGGCATCGAGGCCGACACTGTCCTGGAGACCACGGCCGACCCTCGGGCCGAGACCGATACCCTGGCCGAGCCTGACACCGGGGACGGCGGTGACGCGCCCCTTGCGGCTTTCGCAGACGGCGAGGCCGCCGGACCCGTCACGCCGGAGGGCGTGGATGTGACCGCGTCCGCCACGACACTTGACCAGGATGCCGCGCCCGACGCCGTCTCGGTCATGGCTCCGGATCTGGCCTCGGCGATGACGTCGCGGGTCGGCTCCGCCGGACCACCTCGTCCGACCGCGCGGCCGCAGACCCCGGTCCGACGGACCGCCCCCGAGGCAGGCGCGGCGCCCAGCGCCTTGGCGGCGCGGTCGGACAACAATCCGTCCGCCGATCCGTCCGACACCGTCTCCGAGACGGCGGCTCGATCCTCTGGCGCCCAGTCGCGGTCCAATCGGGCGCCGGTGCGTTCGGTGGCGACGCCGGCCCAGGGTGAGTCCTATACGGCGGCCGAACTCAACGCCATGAGCCTGGAAAGCGCCCGCACGGGTCAGCCGTTGCGCCTGGGGGCGCCTGGGGTGCCGCCACGGCCGGCCGTGAACGACGATGGGGGGCCGTCCGCCGGCCGCGCGCCGGTCGATCCGGGCGAGCGGACGTCGCCTGAGGCGGTCAAGGCATCCGGCGAGGCTCCCGATGATCCGGACGGGGCCGTCGCGGCGGACGATCCCGTCGCCGAACCCAGCACGGGCGCCGTGGGGGCGGACGCCCGGACCGCCGTTGGTTCGGCCACGGAGCAGAACGGTGCACCCCGACCGGAGCCGGCGGCGGGAGATCAGGACATGGACTGGTCGGCCCTGGGACGCGCGCGGCCAGGTGAGTTGCCGCCCCCGGACATTCCGGCCGTGCCCCATCAGTGACCGGTGGGATCATACCAGTGGCGGATGAGTGTGACTCATCCGCCGAACTGCACCGGCCCTCGCCCCCACCCGGCCACGGACGTCAACGGTCATGGTCAATGACCGTTGGTCTCAGAGCCCGTCC
>JANQGN010000319.1 GCA_028277295.1 Rhodospira sp. | reverse complement strand
CGAAGAGAAAACGGAAGGAAGGGACCGATGAGCGAGAACCCGTACGATCTGGTCGTGATCGGTGGTGGTCCTGGTGGCTATGTGTGCGCCATCCGGGCGGCGCAGCTCGGCCTGAAGGTGGCTTGCGTGGACATGCGCAAGACGCTGGGGGGTACCTGCCTGAACGTGGGCTGCATCCCCTCCAAGGCGCTGTTGCATTCCTCGCATCTGTTCGAGCAGGCCAAGCACCATGCCGCCGATCACGGCATCAAGATCAGCGGCAGCGTGCGCCCGGACCTGGCGGCCATGATGGCCCGCAAGGACGGCGTGGTGAAGGCCAACACGGACGGTATCGCCTATCTGTTCAAGAAGAATAAGGTGGACTGGATCAGCGGTATCGGCCGCGTGGAGGGGCGTGGCGAGGTGGGTGTCGCGCGCCACGATGGCGGCGACATGACCCTGGTCACCGATGCGATCGTACTGGCCACCGGCTCGGAGTCGGCGCCGCTGCCAGGGGTGGAGATCGACGGTCGCATGATCGTGGACTCCACCGGCGGGCTTGCCCTGCCCAAGGTGCCCAAGCGGCTGACCGTGATCGGTGCCGGGGTGATCGGGCTGGAACTGGGCTCGGTGTGGCGGCGTCTGGGGGCCGAGGTCACGGTGGTCGAATACCTGGACCACATCCTGCCCACCATGGACGGCGAGGTGTGCAAGCAGGCGCAACGCATCCTGGCCAAGCAGGGCCTGACATTCATACTGGGCCAGCGGGTCACTGGCGCCAAGAAGACCGCCAAGGGCGTGACCCTGTCCATGCTGCCCGCCGCTGGCGGCGAGACCCAGCACGTGGTGTCCGACGTGGTGCTGGTGGCCATTGGCCGGGTGCCGCACAGCCTGGGCCTTGGCCTGGACAAGAACGGCATCGAGCGCACGGATCGCGGCTTCATCAAGGTCGATGGCCGTTACGAGACCACCGCCAAGGACATCTACGCCATTGGCGACGTGGTCGGCGGCGCCATGCTGGCCCACAAGGCCGAGGAAGAGGGCGTCGCGGTGGCCGAGATCCTGGCGGGCCAGCGCCCCCATGTGAACTACGGCGCCATTCCGGCCGTGGTCTACACGTCGCCGGAGATCGCCGCCGTGGGCAGGACCGAGGAACAGCTCAAGGCCGCTGGCACCGAGTACAAGGTCGGCCGCTTTCCCTTTACCGCCAACGGTCGCGCGCGGTCCATCGGCGAAACCGAGGGGTTCGTCAAGGTCCTGGCCGACGCGCACAGCGACCGGGTTCTGGGCTGCCACATCATCGGCGCGGCGGCCGGGGACCTGATCCAGGAGGTGGTGATCGGCATGGAGTTCGGGGCCTCGGCCGAGGACATCTTCCGCTCCAGCCACGCTCACCCGCAGTTGGGCGAGGCCATCAAGGAAGCCGCGCTGGCCGTCCACGACCGGCCGCTGCATCTTTAGGGGGTGGATGATATCCTTATCGCGAGCCCGCATCAGGACAGGTGCGGGCTCGTCCTGGCTCCGAAGGGCGCTCAGGAGGGAGGGACGACCATGGACGTGCGTTCGCCGATGGGCGCGACGATGGCTCGCCGCGTCGCGGCGCTCGGCGGGTGCCTGATCGGGGGCCTGATGCTGATGGGCGGGCTCGCGCTCACCCTGATCTCGGCGGCCAACGCCTCGGGCTCCCGCCCGGCCACGCTCACCATCGAACGGGTGGAGACCTGTCTGCATCCGACGGTGACGGATGCCATGCGTAGCGTGGACACGGTGCCGCTCATGCTGCCGGAGGGCGACGGCCCGGTGTCCGGCACCGGTCACTACGATCATACCGGTACGGGCTATGTCCTGTCCGGGCCCAGCGTCTATCGCGGCCAGGTGGAGGGCGGAGATACCCTTGTGCTGACCTTCGGCCAATGGCACTGGCAGGGCAAGCCCTTGACACCGGCGGCACCCGAGATGCCCACCGCCGATCAGCCCGTGGCCTTGCGGGTGGAGCAGGGGGCCGAGGCGCATGTCACCTTTCAGAACGCTCACGCCGACAAGGCGCCGTGTTCGGGGACCGTGCTCTACCGGCTTGATCTGGCGCCGTGAACCCGGGATGGCCCGCGCGGGACCCACCCATGCCTTTTCGCATGGTTGACGACACGGCCGGAACCGAGCACGGTGCGGCCAGCATGCATGTCCGATCCGCGACATCCGGGCGCCGCCTGGGCGGGGTTCCGCCAGCCTGGACCGCCCTCGAAACGGGGTGTCTGGTGTCCGATTTCATGGTAGGGTGCCGCGTCTTCCTCCCGCATGCTCAACCAGAAGACCCGACATGAGGGGTCCGCCGCCGTGGCGTTGCCGTGGGTCGGCGGCCGGGGCGTGACGAAGGGGAAGAAAGGCGTCGTCGGACGGACATGCCTCCGACACTCGATCGCGAAGACCACAGGTGAACACGTGATGCGGAATCTGAAGTGGGTGGCCCTTCTGTCGGGGCTGTGCATGTCCTCGACGGCGATGGCCGCGCAAGGCAACGAGTCCTGTAGCGTCGTGGGGATCTACGGGACCATTGCCCTGATGGTGTGCCCCGACGCGCGCACGGACGCCGATTTCATCGCCGCCGGCCAGGAAGCCTGCGATTCGATTGCCGTGCGCAATGTCTGCAACGCCTGGATTTGGCGCGATGACCGCAAGGCGGCGCGCGTGCTGCCGATGGAAGGCCACCAGTTGGACAGCGTCACGGCGCTGTGGATCCATCGCCAGGGTCAGCTCAAGGTCTGCGCCCGCGATGGCTGCTACGCCGGCCAGAACAAGCGCCGGTAGTTTCCCCGCCCCGCGATGGACCGGCCGGTTGGCGCGGCGACGCCGGGGCGGCCTTGAGCGGGACGTGTCACGAACCGGTGACGCGGGGATCAGCGCGACGTGCCCGATGCGGCGGGGGCGTCAGGGCGCGCGCATGGGGCGCCGGTGTCCATGGGGCCACCTTGCGACGCCCACAGCCGGGCGTAAAGCCCGCCAGCCGCCATCAAGGTCTCGTGCGTGCCGCTTTCCACAACCCGCCCCCGATCCAGGACATGGATCAGGTCAGCGTCGCGCACGGTGGCCAGCCGGTGCGCCACAACGACGGTCGTCCGCCCCGCGCCAAGGCGGGTGAGGGCCGTTTGCACGCGCTGTTCCGTTTGCCGATCCAGGGCCGCCGTCGCCTCGTCCAGCAGCAGGATCGGTGCGTCCTTGAGCATGGCCCGGGCGATGGCGATGCGTTGGCGTTGTCCCCCTGACAGCCGGCCGCCCGCCTCACCCACCGGCGTGTCGTAGCCCTGGGGCAGCGCCTCGATGAAGTCGTGGGCCTCGGCGGCGCGGGCCGCCACGTCGACGCGCGCCTGCCAGGCCGGTGAGGTGTCGGTGGGGGCCACGTCAGGTGCCCCGTAAAGGATGTTCTCGCGCACCGTGCCCTCGAACAGGGTCACGTCCTGGGTGACCAGCGCCATGTGCCGCCAGAGCGAGGCGCGCGTCACGGCGCGGATGTCGGTGCCGTCGATGAGCACCCGCCCGGTGTCCGGGTCCAACTGCCGGGCCACCAGGTTCAGAAGCGTGGATTTGCCGGCTCCCGAAGGCCCTACCAAGGCCACGGTCTTACCGGCCGGGATGTCGAGCGACAGGCCGTCCAGGGCCGGCAGGCCGGCGTCGTCGTGGCGGACGCGCACGGCCTCAAGGCGGATCGCCCCACGAACCACGCGGAGGGCTGGCGCGCCGCGCTGGTCCACCAGGCCGGGCGGCGCGTCCAGGACCGCGAACAGTCGCACAAGGGCGGCCACGCCTTCCTGAAGCGTGGCGTTCAGGCGCCCCAGCTTCTTGATGGGCCGATAGGCCAGGATCAGGGCCGTCACGAAGGCGAAGAAGGTGCCCGCCGTGGACTCCCCGGCGATCACCCGATACCCGCCGAACAGCACCACCGCCACCACCGCCAGCCCCGTGGCCACCTCCACCATAAACTCAATACGCGCCCTGGCGGCCTCTGTGCGGCTCATGGTTTCAAACAGGTGCTGAGTCAGGCCCCGCATGCGCGCGGCCTCGCGCGCTGGGTCGCCAAACACCTTGACCACGCGCACGCCCTCGAACGACTGGTGCAGCGCCGCGTCGTAGCGGCCCATGGTTTCCTGCAGCCCGGTGGTGTGGCCACGCACCGCCCGGCCAAGGCGCACCACGGGTAGCACGAGCAGCGGGAACGCCAGGGCGCCCACCAGGGTCAATTCCCAGTCCATGGCCAACAGCGTGGCCAGCAGGCCGACAAGCGTCGCCACGTCGCGTCCCAGCGCGGTCACCGTGGAACTGATCACGGTGCGCATGGTGTCCAGGTCCACGATGAGGCGCGAGGTCAGGTCGCCGGCCGAATGGCGCCGGTAGAAGGCCGCGTCCAGGGTCAGCAGGTGGGCGAACAGGGTCTTGCGGGCCACCGCCACCATGCCCAGGCCGGCGCGGATCATGGCCGCCCTTTGCACGTAATTGGCCACCCCCTTGAGGGCGAAGGCCGCCGGCAGCCCCAGGCCAACGACCCACATCATGGCCCGGTCGCCTTCGGCCAGCACCCGGTCGACGGCGGGCTGCATCAGCCAGGCGGTCATGGCGCTGGCCATCGCGACAAGGCCCATGGCGATCACGCCCAGCGCCAACCAGGGCCAGGCGCGCTTCCCCATCAGCCGCACGAACCGCCAGAGCAGCGGACCGGCGCGGACCATCACGGGGTCTTGGTCCAGGCTGGGCGCCGAGTCTGGCGCGGCCGTCCGGGTGGCTGGGGACGTGGGCGCCTCGGACGCCCCGCGCGGCGCCGACGGCGGCGTCCACAGAAGGAACAGCAGCGCGGTAAACAGCACCTGCGCCAACCAATCCTCCTGCCACACGCCATAGGCGGTCACGGCCACGACCAGCACCGAGGCCAGGGCGGCGGCGCCGGCGGCGCGATCTGCAGCCGATGGGTGGCGGGTGATCCAGCGCACGGCCAGAAAAGCCATGCCGGCCACCAGGGCGATGCCCACCAGCCCCAGTTCCACCCAGATTTCGACAACATTGTTGTGCGGATGCACCGACATGAAGCGAGGATCGATGACCTCGAAGAACGCGCTGTCGAGGGGCGTATGCGGCACCTTGGTCGCCGTATCCAGACCCCAACCAAGAATAGGGCGGGATTCCAGGGGGTTGGCGAACAGTGCCAGGATCTCCAGTCGCGCAACGGCGGTGATGGGCAGAACCTCGGGCCCCGGTTTGATCACCTTGGGGCCGAAGCACAGCAGCCATGGCGAGACAAAGATGATCAGCAACACCATGGTGTAAAGACCGCGCGCCAGCGTGCGCGCCGACACCAGGAGCGTCAGCCCCGCCACGCCCAGGCCGACCAACAGGGCGACCGATGCCGCCAGCGATTCTCCGAGCGCCAGCACCCAGGCCAGGATCGGAATCGTGAGCACGGCAAGCCATCGGTGCCCGCGGGTCACCGCCGCCGCCAGCAATGGCCAGCCGCTGAGCACCAGGAAGGTGAGGCAGCGGTTGAGCATCGTGATGACCGGGGTATCGCCCATCAGGCCGACGGCGTGCAGCGCGCGCAGCAGCGGCAGGTCAAACAGGAGCTGGACCAGGGTCGTGCCCAGCAACACCGCGTACAGCCCCGCGAAGACCCAAAACAGCCAGGCCCGGTCGACCCGCGGCGACAAACGCGCGGCGGCCGTGAGGCCGATCGCCGCGGTGGCGCCCACCGCCGCCATGGCTGGCAAGCGGTCCAGGGACCGGTCGGGGTACAAGCTCCACAGCGGGGACAGGATGCACCAGCCGAGAAGGGCCAGGATCAGCCAGGCCCCGGGCACCGGCCAGGCCGCGCCCGGTGCGCCTGGCCGCCGCTGGTCCAGCAGCCAGGCACTGGCCAGCGCTAGCACGCCCACCACGATGGTTCCCGTGAACAGCTTGGGCCCGACCGCGAACACCGCCGGGCACAGCGCCAACACCAGCAGCGCCCGGGCCGCGGGTCCCGTGTGTGGGCCGATATGCTTGGTCGCTGTCATCACGCCGGATCGGTCCCGGGCCAGAGACGCCGCATCCGCGCCGGGCGCGGATACCGGAGCAGCCAGACCAGCCCCATCGCGGTTGTCCCCGCCGCCCCTACGTACAACAAGGGAAGATACATCAAATCGGCGCGCGCCAGTTCTCCGGCGCCAAGCACGCTCGCCTGGGCGGCCACCACGACGGCGACGGCCACGATGATACGGCGGTTGCGGCCATGGCGATTGAAGTCACCGCTCAGCAGGGCGCCCAGGGCCAGCAAGGCGAAGCCGATGTTCGCCAGAGGCTTGGCCAGCCGCTGGTGACCCTCCATGCGCATGCGGCGGATGCTGGCGTCGGAGAAGGTCATGGACAGACCTGGCAGCACAAGGTCCTGTGTCGTCAAGGTGAACAGGTCGAGCGTCGGCCGCTCACGCGATTTGGGGACGCGTGCCAAGGGATCCTCTTTGGTTCCGGCGACACTGACCGAATGGCTGTCAAAAAACAGGAAATCCACCATGCCGGTGGCCCGGTCCCGTTCCTGGCGAACGCCGCCGACCATCAACACCCGGGCCTCGTCGTTCTCGTACAACAGGGCGCCGCGTGAGGCGGTGATGACGATGTCGGTGTCCGGGTCGCTGCGGTCGTGAATGATCAGCCCTTCCAGGTCGCCGCGATCGGATGTCTCCCGAACGTAGATGGTGATGGTGTCGGTAACCTCGGTGAAGGCGCCCTCGGTCAGCGCCAGGCGCGAGACCTCGCTGCGGATGCGATACTGAAGCTCGTTGAAGGCGCGCTCCAGGCTCGGGACGATCCACAAGGTGAGCATGACCGTGATCGCGCACACCATGGCGGCCAGCAGCAGCGCCGGGCGTGCCAGTTGCCAGCGCCCCAGCCCCGAGGACTGCAGGACCATCACCTCCCGATCCAGGGTCAGCTTGTGATAGACGAAAAGGATGACTCCGAACAGGGCGATGGGCAGGAAGAACGTCAGGAACCCGGGCATCAGCAGAAGGGTCAGCTCCAGGAACACACCCAAGGACAGGCCCTTGTTGATGAACGCGTCGAAGAACCGCAGGGAGTGGATCAGCCATAGCAACGTCATCAGCCCTGCCGTTCCCAGCATAAGCGCGATGACCAGTTGGCCCAGGATGTAGCGGGTAATCAGACGCATCGCGGCGGAGTATAGAAGTGCGCGGGACGCCGCGCCAGGGACGATTGGCGGGGCTCTGGACTGGCGGCGGCCGAGGGCGTTTTCGGTGCCACTTGACTCGTCGAAAACGCCCTAGGCGGTTGATATTGAAGCAAATCATCCCCAGAAGGTCTTCCAGGGCGATCTGTGCCAGATCGCTCGGGATTTGCGCTAGGCTGAGGAGGGCGTCCGGGGCGGTTTGGCCTGAAGGTCCCGCAACCGGCCGAGCAGGGCCGCCCGGTCGGGCCTGAATCCCTCCGCCAGCCACCAGTCGCGGAGCGCCTCCAGTGCCTCGCCCACCGCCGGTCCCCGGGGGAGGCCGGCGGCGAGCAGATCCCGGCCGGTCAGGGGGAAGGGGGGAGGCTCGAAACCGCCGGCCGCCTCGATCTGGGCGATCCATCCGCGCGAGCGGCGGGAGTCGGTGTGCCCCTCGCCCTGACGCTCTCGCGCCCAGTCCAACAGGGCCAGGTCAATGAACAGGGCCGGGCCGAGCCGGTCCAGGCAACGGCGCTGGTCGGCCGGGGACAGATCCGCGCTGGGCCGGACCGCCGCCGGTGTGGCGACCATGGCCGCCAAGCGTTTCGCCTCCGCGCGGGACAAGCGCAGGCGCTCGGCCAGGGCGAGCGCCTCGTCCTCGGTCTCCAGGCTGATCACGGCGGCCAGCCTGCGCAAGGCGTCGGCCGCCACCCCGGGGGCCACGACGCCGCGCGTCTCCAGGAAGGCCAGCACCCGCAGTCTTCCGAAATGCGTCGCCTCGGGCAGCACCACTGGCAGAACCCGAGCCCCCCGCATCAGCAGCAAGGCGGCGGCGGGGTCGGGGGCCAGCAACGTCTTCAGCAGTTCCGAGCGCACCCGCTCGGCCGACACGCCCTCGACCAGATGGGCCATGGACTGGCAGGCGGCGTAGGCGTCGGCGTCGGGCGCGGTGCTGGCATAGTGGGCATGAAACCGGAAGAATCGCAGGATGCGCAGCACGTCTTCCTGGATCCGCGCGCTGGCGCGGCCGACGAACCGCACTCGGCCGGCGGCCAGGTCGCTCATGCCCTCGAAGTAGTCGTAGACCGCGCCGTCCCCGGTCGCCGACAGGGCATTGATGGTAAAATCGCGACGGGCCGCGTCGGCCATCCAGTCATGCGTAAAGGCCACCTCGGCATGGCGGCCGTCGCAGGCAACGTCGTGACGCAGGGTGGTGACCTCGAAGGGGGTCTCGTCGACCACCGCCAGGACGGTGCCGTGCGCCAGGCCACGCGCCCAGGGCACGGTGCGAATGTCGGCCCGGGCCAGCAGGGCCTCTACGATGTCTGGCTCGTCGGGGGTCGCGATGTCCACGTCCTTGACCGGCCGGCGCAGCAAGCCGTCGCGCACGCATCCTCCG
Organism: Rhodospira sp.; assembly: GCA_028277295.1. Lineage (GTDB taxonomy): Bacteria > Pseudomonadota > Alphaproteobacteria > Rhodospirillales > Rhodospirillaceae > Rhodospira. The sequence continues at coordinate 3,487 of JANQGN010000319.1, read as the reverse complement.
ACGAACCGCACGCGCGTGCCGTTCGCCTCCAAAGCCTCGACAAGGCGACGTGTCGTCGGCGCCGTCAGCCAAGGGTCGGGAGAAAGTTGCCCGATCGGTGGCCGCTCCACCTGAAGATGTTTCCAGTCCCGGGTCATGTCCGCGCCGCCCTCCGGTTCGCGTGGTCTGGCGGCCTCGCTCTCGAATAGGTAAAGCATGGTCAGTCATTCTGGACTCAACCATGCTCTAACAATCTGCTGGTTAAGCCAATCGTCGTCGCGATCTGGTTCGGGGCGCCCGAGAGTTGCTCTCACAACCAACCTGGCGTGAGTGAACCTGATCACAGGGGGGCAAGACTGCGCCTTGTCCGGCTCATGATCCTTGCCGCCTGGCGGAGAGGATCAGCGCGCCGGCGTCATCTCTGCGCCCTCGCCGCCCTCGTCGCGTGGCACGGTCTGGCCGGGAATGATCCGGCCGTCTTCGTAGCGTGGCGGGATATAGTCGCTGTCTGGCGCGCCCACCGGCTGAATGAAGTACATGGTCATGGTCGCCGCCATCGCCAGCACGGCGCCACTGAGCGTGAGGGTCACCCACGGCACATCGTCGCCCAGGAAGTGGGGTGGCGCCGCCGGCGCCGTGACCTGGTCGCCCGCCTGCCCCGGCTGCTGGCTCGCGCCTGGGGCGGGGGCGCCGCCACCCGCCGAGGCCACCAGGCGGGCACGGATGAGCAGCCAGATCACATACACCAGGCTTGGTGTGAGCAATGGCAGGATGACCGTCAGAAATACACGCATCTCGCCTTCTCCCCAGTCCCCGCGGTCATCGCATTCGCACGTCTTGTATTCGCCGCGTGTGGCGGCTTTGTGCGGTTGGTCCCGACACGCGCCGTTATCGCGAGCGCCCGTGACCAAACGTGGGCGACGTGATCCAGGGCAGGCGCTGCCGTTTGTCGCCCAGGCTGTTGCCCTGGATCCCTTCGAAACGCAAGGTGCTCGTCGCGACGTGGCCAGTATTCTCCAAAAATAGCACTCCACACCGCCGAACAGAAATGTGGGCACGGCGAGGATCCCGAGGGGCTGGCTACCCCGCGTCCGAGAGACTCACGTCTTCATCGCCCGTCGTCCCGGCCGCCGCTGGCGCCGCGCGCAGCACCTCGTAAAGGTTCATCAGAATGCCAGCGGTCGCACCCCAAATGTAGTGGTCGCCATACGGAATCGCGAAATGGGGCCGGCGCGTGCCGCCCACCTCGCGCACCGCGTGGCGGTGGTTGGAGGGATCCATGAGGAAGGCGAGGGGCACCTCGAAGATGGCGTCCACCTCGGTCGGGTCGGGCACCAACGCCACCGGCGGGGTGATCACGCCAACCACGGGGGAGACTCGGAAGCCGGTGACAGTCACGTAGTCATCCAGGTGGCCCAGCACCTCCACGCGATCGGTGGGCAGGGACACCTCCTCGTGGGCCTCGCGCAAGGCCGTTTCCGAGGGATCCACCTCGCCCGGCTCCATGCGCCCGCCAGGGAAGGAAATCTGGCCCGGGTGATGCGCCAGGTGGCTGGCCCGGCGGGTCAGGAGCACGCCCGGCGCGTGCTCGGGGTGATCCACGATCGGCAGCAGCACCGCCGCCGGCCGCTGGCGCTCGCGCGGATGGGCGCGTTCGGCCCGAAACTGCCGCGCCGCGTCTCCGCCCAGCAGGCGGGCGATCGCCATGTCGGAGCCCGGACCGCGGCCGTGTCCGGTCCGCAACAGGCGCGCGAGGGCAGGACGGTCTAGTCCGCCTCGTCCAGCGTGCCCAGGCAAAAGAAGTGATTTCGGCTCCATACCCCGAACCGTGTCTGTCCCGCCTCGTTGGTCTCGACGCCTCGCGCCACCAACTCATAATACACCGACCGGGTCAGGCGGGCATCCAGTCCGTCGCGCACATGGACATAGGGGCGCGGTTCGCGTGTCACCGGATCTTGCTCCAGGCGCAGGGGGTGGTCCGGATCCACGGTCACCACTTCGTCGCAATTGGTGCGGAAGCTGATGCATTGACAGGCCCCGCAGCCGCCATCCACGAACATCTCGACGGCCAGGAAGGGCACGTCAGCCACCTGGACCCGGCCCACCTCGGCCGGCGTGACCATCCAGTAACTGCCGTCCTCGGCCCGGTGCAGCACAGACGCGAACAGGCAGACCATCTCCTTCCGGCCGATGGGGGACCCCTGGTAATGCCACTGGCCGTCCCGATCTATGAAGAGGCCCAGGTCACCGCAGAACTGGCGTGCGCGTCCGCCCGCCCCAGGGGTTTCCAAGGCGGTCAGCCTGGGTGGTCCGTCGGGCGGAGCCAGGGTCGGGGCTGGATCGGTGCCCGACTCGGATCGCCCTCGTGGCATGTGCTCCGGCGTGCCCGCCGATGCGCTGGACCTGGCCGCCGCCGACCCCCGTGCGTTCAGACCCATCCCGCTCCTCGTCATCGTTTGTCCTGGGAGATCCCATCGTGACCAACACGTCGACGCCCAACCCCGCCAGCCCGTCCGCGCCGTCACGGTCGGTCGCGGAGACCTTGGAGGACCGGGCCCTGCTCGAAGACGTAGACAGACTGGGCGCGCGAATCAAGGAGGCGCGCGGGGCGATCGGCCGGGTCATTTTCGGCCAGGAGCCGGTGATCGATGGCGCCCTGGTGACTCTGCTGGCGGGCGGACACTGCCTGTTGATCGGTGTTCCCGGGCTGGCGAAGACGCGCCTGGTCCAGACCCTGGGTGTCGTGCTCGGCCTGGAGGCCAAGCGCGTGCAGTTCACGCCCGACCTGATGCCCGCCGACATCCTGGGCTCGGAGGTGCTGGAACAGGACGAGCGCGGGCGCCGATCGTTCCGCTTCATCCCCGGGCCGGTGTTCTGTCAGGTGTTGATGGCCGACGAGATCAACCGCGCCAGCCCGCGCACCCAGTCGGCGCTGTTGCAGGCCATGCAAGAGCATAAAGTCTCCGTGGCCGGGCACTATCACGATCTGCCGCTGCCGTTTCACGTTCTGGCCACCCAGAACCCGATCGAGCAGGAGGGCACCTATCCGCTGCCCGAGGCCCAGCTTGATCGGTTCCTCATGCAGGTGGACATTGGCTACCCGGACCGCGCCGCCGAGCGGGCCATGCTGGAGACCACCACCACAAACCGCGCCGTGGAGCCGGAACCGGTGCTTGGCGCTGATGATCTGCGGGCGGCGCAACGCCTGGTGCGCCGGGTGCCCACGGGTGACAGCGTGGTGGAGGCCATCCTCACCCTGGTGCGCAACGGCCGGCCGGAAAGCTCCGACCTGCCCGAGGTCAAGGCCCACGTTGCCTGGGGGCCGGGGCCGCGCGCCAGCCAGGCGCTGGCCCTGGCCTGCCGGGCGCGGGCGATCCTCGACGGCCGCCTGGCGCCGTCCATCGACGATGTGCTGGCGCTGGCCCGCCCGGTGCTCGTGCATCGCATGGCCACCACCTTCGCCGCCCGCGCCGATGGCGTGACTGTTCCCGACATCATCGATCGCCTG
>JANQGN010000296.1 GCA_028277295.1 Rhodospira sp. | reverse complement strand
AACCGAGGACCCCGATCACCGGGGTCTGACCTATAAGGCCGCCGGCGTGGACATCGACGCCGGCGACTCCCTGGTGCGGGCCATCGCACCCCTGGCCCGAGCCACCACCCGTCCCGGCGCCGACGCCGCGTTGGGCGGATTCGGCGCCGTTTTCGATCTGGCCCGAACCGGACTCCGCGACCCCCTCCTGATCGCCGCGACCGACGGTGTGGGCACCAAACTGAGGCTTGCCATCGAAACCGGGCGCCATCAAGGCGTCGGCATCGACCTGGTGGCCATGTGTGTCAACGACTTGGTGGTCCAGGGGGCCGAACCCTTGTTCTTCCTCGACTATTACGCCACGGCACGGCTGGATGTCGAGACCGCGACCGCCGTCGTCGCCGGCATCGCCGAGGGATGCCGCCAGGCCGGCTGCGCACTGGTGGGTGGCGAGACCGCCGAAATGCCCGGGATGTATGGGGCCGGCGACTACGATCTGGCCGGCTTCGCCGTCGGCGCCGTGGAACGCGACGCCCTTCTGACCGGCGATCGGGTGTCCGAGGGCGACATGCTCCTGGGCCTCGCGTCCAGCGGCTTGCATGCCAACGGCTTTTCGCTCGTTCGCCAGGTGGTGGCCGACAAGGGCCTGGCGTGGGACGCGCCGGCCCCCTTCGACACCCCGGCCACCACCCTGGGCGAAGCCCTGCTGACGCCCACCCGCATCTACGTGCGCCCCTGCCTGGACGCGCTGAAGAGCGGCGCCGTGCACGCGCTGGCCCACATCACCGGCGGCGGGTTCGTCGAGAACATCCCACGGGTGTTGCCCGACGGCCTGGCCGCGCGCCTGGACATGACCGCCCTGCCCCCGCCGCCGGTGTTCCGCTGGCTGCATCGGGCCGGCGGCATCGCGCCGCTGGAGATGGCGCGCACCTTCAATTGCGGCGTCGGCATGGTCGCGGCGGTCGCCGCCGACCGCGCCGAGGAAACCGTCGCCCTGTTGGGAGATCACGGGGTGGACAGCCGCACCATCGGGCGGATCACGGCGCGTGGCGACGGCCCGGCGGTGGTCCTGGACGCCCTTGACGAGGTCTGGGCATGATCGACACGCCCTCCGATCCCGTTTTCGGGCCACCGCGCGACAAGACACCCATCGGCATTCTGATTTCTGGCCGGGGCAGCAACATGCGCGCCCTCGTCGATGCCTGCGATGCGGCCGAATACCCGGCCAGTGTACGGCTGGTCCTGAGCAATGACCCCGCCGCGCCTGGCCTGGCCTGGGCGGCGGAACAGGGCTTGGCAACGGCGGTCATCGACCATCGCGCGTTCGCCACGCGCGCGGCGTTCGACTCCACCCTCAACGCCCGCCTGAGGGCGACCGGGGTGGAGGTGATCTGCCTGGCCGGATTCATGCGCCTGCTGACGGCCGAATTCGTGCTGACGTGGCGGGACCGGTTGCTGAACATTCACCCGTCGCTGCTGCCGGCCTACAAGGGCCTGAATACCCATGCGCGCGCGCTGGCCGCCGGGGAACGGGAACACGGGTGCTCGGTTCACTTCGTCGTGCCGGATATGGACTCCGGCCCGATCATTGGTCAGGCCAGGGTGCCGGTGCTGTCGGGCGATACGCCCGAGACCCTGGCCGAACGCGTCCTGAAGCAGGAACACAAACTCTACCCGTCCTGCCTGGCCGCCGTCCTGGCGGGATATCGCACGCTGGAGGGCGCGCGCGCGGCCGGGACACCGCATACCCTTTGACAGGGTGAGCGCTGTCTCCCGGTCTATCTTGCGCTGGCGGTGGCGATCGCCTCCAACACCACGCCGCTGGTCAGCAGTTCCGGCAAGGGCACCCCCTCTGGCGCCCCCGCTCCATACACGGCGTTGAAGGGAATGCCGTAGCGGCCGAAGCCCGACAGATAGGCCGCAATGGCGGTATCGGGCGTGGTCCAGTCGCCGCGCATCAGCACCATGTCCTCGGACGACAGCCGCGAGGCCACCGGTTCCTGGTCCAGCACCGCGCGCTTGTTGACAATGCAGGTCACGCACCAGTCGGCGGTGACGTCCACGAACACCGTGCGGCCCTCCGCCACCAGCGCCGGGATGGCGCCGGGCTCCAGGGACCGCCAGACCACCGCATCGTCCGACACCGTGGCGGCGGCCGGGTCTGCTCGAGGCAGCAAACCGGCCCAGGCCGGCAGGGCGAGCGCCGCCAGCGCCGGGGCCAGCGCCGCCGGCGCGCGGCCCTTCGGCAGGGCCAGGGCACCCACCATCAGCACCATGAGCCCGCCCACCGCCAGCGCCGCGCCCGCCCCCACCTGGGCCACCAGGACGGTCAGCAACCACGCCGCCGTTCCCGCCAGGGCGGCGCCCAGCACCGCCTTCAGCCCCAGCATCCAGCGGCCCGGTCGCGGCAGCCGCGTGGCCAGCCCCGGCCGCGCGGCCACCAGCAGGTAGGGCAGCGCCATGCCCACGCCCAGGGCCAGGAAGATGGCCAGGATGTCCAGCGGACCCCGGGCCAGGGCGAAGCCCACCGCCGTCCCGAGGAATGGCGCCGAGCATGGGGTGGCCAGCAAGGTCGCGAAGGCGCCGGTGGCGAAGGCCCCCCAGGCCGAGCCCGGATCGTCACCGCCGGCCCGCGTCACGCCACGGTCGGCGACCCCCGTCAGCCAGTGCGGCAGACCCACCTCGAACAGGCCCCAGAGGTTCGCGGCGAACAGGGTCAGCAGCACCACCATGACCACCAGGAACACCGGCTGCTGGAACTGGATCCCCCATCCCACGGCCAGTCCGGCCGCCTTGACGGCGATGGCCGCCCCGCCAAGCGCCAGGAACGAGGCCACGATGCCCGCCGCGCTCATGAGGAAGCTGGCGCGCGCCCGCGCCGGCGACGCGCCGCCGTGCCCCATCACCCCCAGCACCTTGAGCGACAGCACCGGGAGCACGCAGGGCATGAGGTTGAGGATCAGGCCGCCCACCACCGCCAGGCCGATCATCGTCAACCAGGGGGACGCGTCTTCGACCGCCGGCTCCGGACCCTGCGCCGCCGCGACCAGGGGATGAGGCGCCGTCACGGCGTCGACCGTCCTGGTTACCTCCAGACCCCGGGCGCCGTCCACCACGGTCACGGTCAACGGCACGCCGGTCAGGGTGTCCACGCCACCGGCGCGGCTCCACAGGACAACCCGGCCCTCGTCGCCCCGCGCCACGCCGGGCGACTCGAACCAGGCTCCCTCGGGGCCTTCCACGAACACGTCTGGCGCCCGCAGCGGCGGATCCGCGCGCACCACCACCTCCACCGCCGGCGCTCCGCCGGCCGCCGCCTCGATCACGGACAGGCGGTCCAGGGACAGCCCGTGAGTTGCCCCAGCTCCCGGCACCGCGGTTTCGAAGCGGTTCAGGTCATGGGCGTGGGTCGTTGGTCCCCCGGGGCCGGCGGGCAGGTCCATGGTTAGGGCCACGCTACGCGGAATGCAGACATCCGCGCAGGTCAGGTAGTCCACCCGCGCCGCCAACCGCAACGCCTGGCCAGGATCGTTAACCTTGGCTCGCAATGGGTAGATCACCCCATCCTTGTAGCCGATGGTTTGTATACCCTGAACGGAAAATCGTTCCGGCGCCGGCCACCGAAGCGTCGCGTCGGCTAGGTTGTGGCTGCCATCCCAGGTGATGGTGGGGGGATAGCCGGCGTCGCCCGGAGCGCGCCAGTACACTTTCCACTCGTCCACCATGTCAAACTGGAGGCCAAGGCGAACCGTCTCCCGCCCGCCCAGGGCCGTGGTGGCGGAGATCAGGCGCACCCGCCCCTCCGGGGTCTCCGCCCAGGGACTGGCACCGGGAGGGGTCCACTCGGGCAACTGCGCCGCCGCCGGGGCGGCCACGATCCCCATGACCGCCGCGAGACAGGAGAGCATCAGCCATACCGCCGCCAGGGTCGTCCCCATGCCTCCCGAACGATCGCCACCCATGATGCGCTTCCCTTCCGTGCTTCTGACCATCACTGTCCGGCCCGTCACGCCGCAGGCCGCCTCCCTATCAGCCCGGGCGCTCGCGCCCGCAAGGTCCCCCAATGGCCGACCCTCACCCCCCGCCGGCGCCAAATGGCGGCCGTTCGCAGCATTTCCAACCCCAACCACTGCCCGAACCGTGCTACCGTACGCACTTGCGGTAATCCAACAGGGGATGCCCACTGGGGATGCCCACTGGGGATGACGCTCACACCAGCGCCGCACCCCGCCGGACGAGTAACGATCTCGGCTGCCCCCAGACGGCCGGCGCGGGCATAACGCGGGTCGCCTTCAGAGGCGGTAGCCACGACGAGACAAGCGCGGCATTGTTATGGTTCATGGAACACGGTGACCACAATACGGCAAACACAAGACGGTGAGCATGGGGCCGGCATGAACCACGACGAACTCCTCCAGCTCCAGGACAAGGCACGCGCGGCCAGCGCCTTGCTGAAGGCCATGAGCAACGAACATCGCTTGCTGATTCTCTGCCGGCTGCTGGGATGCGAACGGTCCGTGGGCGAGCTGGAACGTGTGGTGGGGCTCAGCCAATCGGCCCTGTCCCAACATCTGGCGCGACTGCGCCGGGATGACCTGGTCAAGACCCGCCGTGTGGCTCAGACCATCTATTATTCCCTGAAGGGCGACGCCGTCGCGTCGGTCCTGGAAACCCTGTATGCCTTGTACTGCGCGTCTCCCGACCAACCGGGGCCGGGCCGAGCCGGTCAGACCGACAGCGACTCCGACACAACACCAGCCAGCACCAACGATGCCATGCCAGGCGACCAGGCGGCGGTGATCCCACCACATCCTCAGCGGCTTCTGGCCGCCGCGCAGCGTCGTTAGGGCAAATCCCGAGCGATCCGGAACGGATCGCGACGACGATTTGCCGGGCGGTCAAAAGAACAAATCCCGAGCGATCCGGACCGGATCGCGACGACGATTTGCTTTAATATCCGTTTCTTACAGCATGGTGGGTGCGTCCAATATCACTCACCATGCTCTAAGTGTTCCCGACCTCCGCCAAGCGTCCCTGGTTGCCCGGCCCCAAAACACGAACACCGACGCGGGACAGACCCGGCGCCGGCGTTACATGTGATCGTCCAGACGGTCACCGACGGGATCAGGCGCCCAGGGCGGACACCAGGGCCTCGGCGACCGTCACCGCCTGGGCGGCGCGCCCCCGGGCCATGTCGCCCTCTGCCTCGTCCAGGTCCTCGCGGGCGGCCTGCAGCCGCGCGCGGGCGTCGTCCGCTCTCACGTCAGCCAGCGGAAACGCCTCCTCGGCCAGGATGGTGCAGCGCTCCTCAGTGACCTCGGCGAAGCCGCCGGCCACGAACAAACGCTGGTCCACGGCGCCGCCCTTGTAGACATCAACCACCCCGGGACGCACCGTCGACAGCATCGGCGCATGCCGGGGCAAGACGCCGAAATCACCCTCGGCACCGGGCACCACCACCATCTCGACCGGTTCCGACATCAGCAACCGCGCCGGCGACACCAGTTCGAATTCCGTCGTTTCCGCCATGCCCTGGACCACTCCTGAGAAACACCCGCCGGGTCACCCCAGGCGACCCCTGTCGCGATCCCCATCGCGACCGTCATCCCGCCGTCCCGCCTCCTCCCTGTCTTAGGGAAAGGCGGTCCGTTCGCGCCCCTGTCGCGTGCGGCTTACGCCGCCTCGGCGGCCATCTTCTTGGCCTTCTCGACGGCCTCATCCATGGTGCCGACCATGTAGAAGGCCTGCTCGGGCATGTGGTCGTAGTCGCCCGCCACCAAGCCCTTGAAGCCCTTGATGGTGTCTTCGAGCTTCACGTACTTGCCCGGGGACCCCGTGAACACCTCGGCGACGAAGAAGGGCTGCGACAGGAACCGCTGGATCTTGCGGGCACGGGCCACGACCAGTTTGTCTTCCTCGGACAGCTCGTCCATGCCCAGGATGGCGATGATATCCTGCAGCGACTTGTAGGTCTGCAGCACGCGCTGCACCTCGCGGGCCACGGTGTAGTGCTCGTGGCCGACAACGTTCGGATCCAGGGCGCGGGCGGTCGAGTCCAGCGGATCCACGGCCGGGTAGATGCCCAGTTCCGAAATCGCGCGGTTCAACACGGTGGTGGCATCGAGGTGGGCGAAGGAGGTGGCCGGCGCCGGGTCGGTCAGGTCGTCGGCGGGCACGTAGATGGCCTGCACCGAGGTGATCGACCCCTTCTTGGTCGAGGTAATGCGCTCCTGCAGGTTGCCCATGTCGGTGGCCAGGGTCGGCTGATAGCCCACCGCCGAGGGAATGCGGCCCAGCAGCGCGGACACCTCGGAGCCCGCCTGGGTAAAGCGGAAGATGTTATCGACAAAGAACAGGACGTCTTGGCCTTCCTCGTCGCGGAAGTACTCGGCCAGGGTCAGGCCGGACAGGCCGACACGGGCGCGAGCGCCGGGCGGCTCGTTCATCTGGCCGTAGACCAGGGCGGCCTTGGAGTTGTTGCCCTCCAGATCAATCACGCCCGAATCAACCATCTCATGGTACAGGTCGTTGCCCTCGCGGGTCCGCTCACCCACGCCAGCGAACACCGAGTAGCCGCCGTGCCCCTTGGCGATGTTGTTGATCAACTCCATGATCAGCACGGTCTTACCCACACCGGCGCCGCCGAACAGACCGACCTTGCCGCCCTTGGTGTAGGGCGCCAGCAGGTCGATAACCTTGATACCCGTCTCCAGAATCTCGGTATCGGTGGACTGATCCACGAACTCCGGAGCCTGGCGGTGGATCGGCAGCTTCATGCTGGTCTCGACCGGGCCGCGCTCGTCGATGGGCTCGCCAATCACGTTCATGATCCGGCCCAGGGTTTGCGGCCCGACGGGCACCTGGATGGGCTCGCCGGTGGCGCGCACCTCCTGGCCGCGCACCAGGCCATCCGTGGAGTCCATGCCGACGGTGCGCACGGTGGATTCACCCAGATGCTGGGCCACCTCCAGCACCAGACGCTTGCCCCGGTTGTCAACCTCCAGAGCGGAAAGGATGGGCGGAAGCTCACCCTCGAACCGGACGTCAACCACGGCACCCATCACCTGGGTGATCGAGCCGACAATGTTGTTCTGCGCGGTCGCCATGTGACGCGTGCTCCTGCTTGCGGTCCTGTGTTGCGGCGCGTGCGGTCTGGATGGCGCGCCAAATCCTTA
>JANQGN010000293.1 GCA_028277295.1 Rhodospira sp. | reverse complement strand
TCATGCGAACATTTGAATGTGGGTGGAGAAAGCCGATGCCACGGATACGGTTCGATTCCGTCGAGAAGCGGTATGGCCCCCATCAAGTCCTTCCGCCCTTCGATCTGGACTTCGAGGACGGGGAATTCACGGTTCTCGTCGGCCCCTCGGGATGCGGCAAGTCCACGACCTTGCGCATGTTGGCCGGCCTGGAGGATGTCACCAGCGGCGAAATCTGGTTCGACGACCGGCCCATCAGCAAGGTGGAGCCCAAGGACCGGGATATCGCCATGGTCTTCCAGGACTATGCGCTCTATCCCCACATGAACATCGCGAAGAACATGTCCTTCGCGCTACGCCTGCAAAAGGTGCCCAGGGCGGAGATCAACGACCGGGTCGCCCGGGTCGCGCGCATGCTGGGGATCGAGACCCTGCTGCACCGCAAGCCCGGGGAGCTGTCCGGTGGGCAGCGCCAGCGCGTGGCCATGGGGCGCGCCCTGGTGCGGGATGCCGCGACGTTTCTGTTCGACGAGCCGCTGTCCAATCTCGACGCCAAGCTGCGCGGCAAGATGCGCACCGAACTGGCCGAGATGCGCAACACCCTCGACAAGAACATGGTCTACGTGACCCACGACCAGGTGGAGGCCATGACCCTGGGCGACCGGATCGTGGTGATGGCCAACGGCCTGGTCCAACAGCAAGGCACGGCGGAGGATCTGTTCAAGACACCGGCCAACACGTTCGTCGCCGGCTTCATCGGCAGCCCGACCATGAACTTCCTCGACGCCACGTTGACCGAGGCCGATGGGGCGCTGGCCGTTCAGGGGCAGGGCTTCCGGCTGGCCGTGCCCCCGTCCGTCGCCGAGCGCACACGGTCTCTGGCCGACAACGGCGTCATCGTCGGCATTCGGCCCGCCAGCTTTCACCTGGCCGAGGACGCGACGCCGGAGGGTTCGGCGATCGCCCTGTCCATCAAGGTCTCCGAATACCTCGGCACGCAGACCCTTCTGGTCACGACCTGCGCGGACCATGAGGTGCTGGTCGAGCTGGACAGCGCGGCGCGCTTTCAGCGCGGCGCCACCATGCGTTTCGCCGTGGCGCCCGAGGACATCATGATCTTCGACAAAAAAACCGAACTCAGGCTGTGACGGCCGGCGCCGTGCGCCCGAGGCCCGAACCACGCAAAAGGAGGAAACGATGCGCGCGTTTGTCAAAGGCGTCGCCCTGTCGGTGGCGGTGCTCGTCATGGCGGCGGGGGCCGCATGGGCCAATCCGTACAAGCCCTACGAGGGGAGCACCCTGGTGGTCAGCTTCCCGGCGCATCCGCATTTTCACGCCGTGATGAAGGTGTTGCCGGAGTTCACCAAGGAAACCGGCATCAGGGTCGAAGTGGACCTGCTCCAGTACCTCAAGATGCGTGAGAAGCAAACTCTTGAGCTGACCAAGAGGAACGGTGACTACGATCTCATCGCTTATGTAGTGTTCTCTAAGGCCGACTACGTCTATGCGGATCAGCTTGAAAATCTGGCCAAGTACTTCATGAATCCGCGCCTGGCGGACCCTCATTACGATGCCAACGATCTGATCGACGGCTACGTGGCCAACATCAGTCTGGTCGGTGGCGAGAAGGGCTATCTGCCCGGGCCGCTGGCCTCGGCCTACGGCATCCCGTTCGGGTCGGAGACGTCGATTCTCGGCTACCGCAAGGACATCTTCGAAAAGCACGGCCTGTCGGTGCCCGAGACCTACGACGACTTGCTGGACCTGGCCTGCCGGATTCCCGAGCTTGAGCCCGGCCTGGGCGGCCTGTCGTCGCGCGCCGCCTCGGGGCATCACGCCAGCCACGCCTTCCTGCTGCATCTGGCGCCGCTGGGCGGGCGCATCTTCGATGACGACTGGAACCCCATCGTCAACAACGCGGCCGGTGTCCAGGCGGCCGAGGCTCTGAAGACCATCGTCGGATGCGGGCCGGAAGGCGCCCAGGCGTTCGGGTTCGCCGAGTCCGGTGCCGCGTTCCTGCAGGGCCGCACGGCCATGTTCCTGGACACCACGGTGTTCGCCGGTCAGGTCAACGATCCCTCCAAGTCCAAGGTGGCCGGCCTGGTCGGCTGGGCGCCGCATCCGATGGGCGTTCGCCGGGGCTCGCAGACCGGCGGGTTCGGCATCGCCATTCCGCGCAACGCCGAGAACAAGGAGGCCGCCTTCCTGTTCATGCAGTGGCTGACCTCCAAGCGGGCGGACAAGCTGATCGCCCTGGCCGGCGGCAACCCGTCGCGCTATTCGACCCACGCCGACCCCGAGGTGAACGAAGCCTTCCCGCATATGGCCACGTTCGGTGAGGCGCTGAAATACGCCGATCCTGACTGGCGGCCGATCATCCCGGTCTGGGGCAAGATCAACGCCGACCTGGGAACCGCCCTGTCCAAGGTGCTGACCGAGGGCCTGGACGTCCAGGAGGCCCTGGACGGCGTGGCCGAGCGCACCCGCGCCACCATGGACGAGGCCGGCTACTACACCTGGCGGCAGTAAGGGGCTTGTGGGGGCGGCGTCCGCAACCGGGCGCCGTCCCCCCGGACAAGACCGGTAAAGCATTCTGTGTGCGTCACGCATCTCCAGAGACATCAATTGGTGAACAAACCCCCTCCCAACCTCCCCCATGAATGGGGGAGGAGTTCAGGTTCACATCTTGTGAATCTTTGGTGTGGGCCGTCAGCGACGGGAACCGACCCGACTCCCTCCCCGGGACGGGGAGGGTTGGGGTGGGGGTCTCGACTGGGCGGCGCGGCTGCATGGGATCGACGACGCTGCAAACACAGAGTGCGACGACGGGACGACCACGGTTTTGACCCGCGCGCCACCAGGCGCGTGAACAGGGGTGGAGCGCAATGACCACCACCGCGACGATGAGACGGGCTACCCCGTACATGTTCCTCGCTCCCGCGGCGGCGATCATGATTGTCGGGCTGCTGTATCCCATCGGATACATGATCTATGCCAGTTTCCTCGACTGGAACCCGAGCCAGCGCATCGGCGAGGCGGACTGGGTCGGCCTCCGCAACTACGTCACTCTGTTCCACGACGCCAGTTTCCGGGAGTCCGTCGGCGTCACGCTCACCTTCTCGGCCGTTGTCGTGGTGGTGGAGATGGTCGTGGGCGTTGGCCTGGCGCTGCTGCTGGACCGGAACATCCGCGGCATCTCCGTTCTGCGCACCCTCTTTATCCTGCCGATGATGATCGCCCCCATCGTGGTCGGCCTGATGTGGCGCTACATGTATCACCCGACGGTGGGCATTTTTAACCAGACCCTGAAGGGCTGGGGCCTGGACCCCATTCCCTGGCTGTCCGATTCCGGCTGGGCGCTGACCTCCATCATCATCGCCGACATCTGGCAGTGGACACCGTTCATTTTCATCCTGGCCCTGGCCGCGTTGCAGTCCCTGCCGCGCTCGGCGCTGGAGGCCGCGCGGATCGACGGTGCCTCGGCCTGGCAGCAGATCATTCACATCAAGCTGCCGCTGATGATGCCGGTGTTGGTCGTGACAGCCCTGCTGCGTCTGATCGACTCGTTCAAGGTGCTTGAGGTCATCCTGGTGATGACAAACGGCGGACCGGGCCTGTCGACGGAAATCCTCTCGCTGCGCATCGCCCGGACAGCGTCCGAGTTCCGCGAGCTGGGGGAGGCCGCCGCCATGTCCAACTACCTGCTTCTTTTGCTGCTGGCCCTGACCATCATCATGTTCGTCTACAACAAGATTGTCGAAAGCCGGGAACAGGCGATCCGGCAACAGGCGGAAGAGGGCTGAGCCATGACCCGTTCCTATGAACGCCAGAACCCGGCCTTCTACGCCCTCATCCTGGCCCTGGTGGTGATGTCGGTCGGGCCGATCTATCTGATGCTGACGACGTCGTTGCGTCTGAACGTCGACATCATGAGCGACGCCTCGGCGCTGCTGTTCATGCCGACGCTGCGCAACTACGAAACCGTGCTGTGCAATGTGCTGTGGTACGAGCCGGCGCACGTGGGCTACTGCGATCCCACCTTCGGGCGGGCGCTGGGCAACTCGCTGATCGTCGCCCTTGTTTCCACCGGCATCACCTTGGTGGTGGGCTGCATGGCCGCCTATGCCCTGGTGCGCTTCCGCTTCATGGGGCGCGGGGCCATGTCGATGACCACGCTGATGATGCGCATGGTCCCCCCGGCGGTGCTGCTGGTGCCGGTGTTCGGCATCTGGACCTTCCAGTATCACCTGGACGGCACCCACGCGGGCATCATTCTGGTCTACGTGGCCATGAACCTGCCGTTCGTGATCTGGATCCTGCAAAGCTTCATCGTCCAGGTGCCGATTCAGCTGGAGGAGGCGGCGCGGATCGATGGCGCCAACGCCTTTCAGGTGTTCTTCCTGGTCGTCCTACCGGTGATCAAGCCGGGCCTGGCGGCGGCCTCGATCTTCACCTTCCGCATTGCCTGGAACGAATTCCTGATCGCCAACGCGCTCCTGGATCGCTCGACGCGGACGGTCCCGGTCACCATCGTGAACTCGCTCACCGAGTATGACATCGACTGGGGGGTGATCATGGCCACCGGCATGCTGCTGGCGGTGCCGCCGATCATCTTCACCTTCGTGGCCTCCAAGCAGATCATCACCGGCATGACCGCCGGCGCGGTCAAGGGGTGAGGCGAGGGGAGTGGCCACGACCGTCAACGGCTGGTCTCAATGGCTGGATCCCGGACCGCCTCGGGAAAGCGACCGACCCGGTCGGCGCGGCTGGGGATGAGAGCCAGGGCGGACCGTTCGGCGGTCAGGCCGCGCAGGTGGTCGGTCCGGTCGGCCAGGGTGGCGACCAGGACATGGTGCACCGACCCGTCCGTCTGGAAGCGGCCCTCGGCGTACAGCAGGCGGCCGCGCAGCACCGCCCGGCGATGGGCCTCGAAGACCTGGGCCGGGACCATCAGGTTGGCGGTGCCGCACTCGTCCTCCAGGGTGATGAACAGGGTCCCCTTGGCCGTGCCCGGCCGTTGCCGGCAGACGGTCAGGCCGCCGACCCGCACCCGCGCGCCGTCGCGCGCCGTCTTCAGCCGCCGGGTGGACAGCACCCCGTCGCGGTCCAGTGCTGGCCGCAACAGCGCCAGGGGATGCGCCCGCAGGGTCAGGCGCAGGCTGTCGTAATCCTCCACCACTTCTTCCCCCACCCGCAGGCCGGGCAGCCCCACATCCGGCTCCGTGCCGTGCTCCGAGGCCCCGGGCACGGCGAACAGTGGCAGCGGCGGGGCCTTGAGGCGTTTGACGGCCCACAGCGCCGCGCGCCGGTCGAGCCCCAGCCCGGCCAGGGCATCGGCGCGGGCCAGCACCTCCAGCGTCCGCGCCGACAGGCCGGCGCGGCGCCACAGGTCCTCGGCGTCCCG
>JANQGN010000238.1 GCA_028277295.1 Rhodospira sp. | reverse complement strand
TTGTCGCTGTCTTCGATCTCTAAGTGTCTGTCCGGAAAGCCTTGTAAGACACCCCATACGGCGTGCGATGCGGGCACAGGCACACACTATACTGCGGTTCCCGCGACTTTCCGGACGGGCTCTAAAAGACGCATCAAAGTTGATGCGAGGCGTGGCGGCAAAAAGGCCATCCTTGCCACGAAATCGGCACGGTCCTGGTCTTTCCTGGAAAAAGGTGGATCAAAGGCTGGTTCCGACCGTGAGGGGGACAGCCCGGTCCGACGTTTTTTTGGGTTGGGGCGAGTCCTCGGGTGCTTTTACAACTCTCGCCGGTTCGGGTGTGCCCTGTCTGAGTGTCTGTCTGGAAAGCCTTGAAGTGCACCACATGCGGCGTACGATTCGGGCAAAGGCACACAACATATTGCGGTTGCCGAGACTTTCCGGACGGGTTCCAAAGGCGAGCCGCGGGCCGAGTGGGCGCATCACGGTTTGGCTGAGTTCGGCGCGCCGTATCCGCGTTCAGCGCGTCTGACGCCGAACACGCAGTGTAGACGCAAGGTAAAGGAGAGTGTCCCATGCGTATGAGCAAGATCCTGGTGCTTACCCTGCTCGTTCCGCTCGCCGTGGGCGCCTGCACCAACATGTCCAAGCGTCAGCAGGGCGCCCTGTCGGGTGGCGCGATCGGCGCGGCCGGCGGCGCGGCCGGCGCGGCTGTTGTCGGCGCGTCGCCGACCACCGGCGCCATCGTGGGCGGCGCCCTGGGCACGGGGGGCGGCTATCTGTACGGCAGCCGTCGCGGCGGCCGAAACCGGTAAGGCCACCCATCGGCACCGTCCCTGGTCAGAAGGCCAGCCGTGACCCCGTGCCCATTGGGCGCCGTCGTCCTCACGCGTCGTCGCGGGCAATGACACGGAACACCCGTGCCGCCGGGTCCAGCACCGAGTCGTAGACCACCGGCTCCGGCGCCGGGGTAGCGTGTAGCGTGGCCTCGATGCGGAACCGGACGGTGCGATCGAGTCCCTGGGCGTTTTCCAGCAGGATCACCCGCAGGGTGTGGAAGCGTGGCTCGAAGCGGCGGATGGTGCGCTCCAGTTCGGCGCGAAATCGCTCGCGCTGGTCCTCGGTGGCCAGGTTGGCGCTGGTGATGTCGATGACGCCATAGTTGACGGCCGAGGTCTCCAGATCCGACAGCGCCGGCACCCAGGAGACCATGCGCCGGCGGGTGTTCAGCAGTCCCTCGAGGTCGCGGCGCACCGAGGCGCGCAACCGGTCCAGATAAGCGCCGCGCCGCAAGGGGCGATCCGCCGGGCTGGCCGGATCCTCGTCGATCAGCCGATCCAGCAACGGCAAGACAAGGGGAACCTCGGGATCGGCCTGAGCCATGCGCTCAGGCCGCCGCCCGCGTGAAGGTCAACTCGCCCATGGTCATCACCGGCACCAGGTCCTCGCCCACGAGGAAGCAGCGCTGGCCGACACCGCGCACTGGCTCGGCGCGGGTCTCGTCGCCAATCCAGTCGGTGGCCCGGCCCAGCTTCAGGCCTTCCTGCTCGGCGGCCAGGCGGGGGGTGCCCGGGTACAGGACGGGGATGAACACCTCACCCTCGGGGCCATCCTCCACCGTCATTTCGCATTGCCGCCACAGCAGGTCCTGAGGGCGCTTGGGCTCGCGGAACACCATGGACAGGATGCGCTCGGCGGGCACCCAGTAGTACTTGCCGGTGCTGGTCAGCACCTCCATGAAGCCGGCGCAGGTATCATCGGCGTCGCGCCAGTCGCCGAAGGTCTTGCCGTCCAGGGTGCCGGACACGGTCGGGCGGGTCATCTCGACGTTGCTGAGCAGGCGGGCGGCGTCGGCCAGGGCGCCCTCCCGCAGGGCCACGCTGGCCTCGAGACGCCTGGCCATCCACGGCGGCGGCTCGTGAAGAAGCTCGGGGACGGCGCCCTCGGCGAACACCGCCTGGCGGTGGGTCTCGGCGCGGATCAACTGTCGCGCCAGCGCCAGCGCCACGGTCAGCTCGGGTGTCTGCTTGCCGATGACATCGAGCATCAGGTCGGCGCGCTCCAGATGACCGTCGAAACACAGCAGCGTGGCCAGGAAGCCTCGCGCGTCCAGATCCAGGGGCTTGGCCTTGACGGCCTCGTTCAGGGCCGCGATGGCATCCCCCAGGCGGCCGGCCTGATAGTGCTCGGTGGCGGTGGCGATGGTGCTGGTCATGACGGCGGCGCTCCCACTGGTTGTCACGCGGCGGCGGCGGTGGACCCGAAAGTAGTTTACACCAACGCTGCGCGACCGCTACTGCCCCAGCGCCTCGATCACGTCGCGACGGCCACCTTGGCCACCCGATCGGCGAACGTGCGCGTGGCTTCCTGGAGTTTGATCCGGCTTTCCTGGCGGTACTGCATGGCTTCCTTGGCCTGGCGGTCCAGGCGCTCGATGGAGCCGGCCACGTCGTCCATCATCTGAAGCAGGACGTCGGTGGACACGCTGCCCTCGCGCATCTGCTCGGCCAGCATGTCGGCGTTCTTTTCGAGCTGCCCGGCCACCTGCGTGATCACGGCGTCGGTCATCTCGCGGGTCGCCTTCAGGTTCTCCAGCCGGCGGCCCTGGCGGGCCTGCTGGACGAACAGGGCGATCTGCTGGCGGATGGCGGGAATAAACTGGGTCAGGGCGGTGCCCAGTTCCTCCATGACCACGCGTTCCATCTTCAGGGTCTGGTAGACGGTGGGGATGGTGGTGCCCATGATGGTGCGGGTCTTGGTCAGGTTGGTGACCACCCGGTCCCAGTGATCCAGCTGCTCCTGCCATTCGCGCTGCCGCATGGCGTCCATGAGTTGGTCGGTCTCGGACCCGCTGGCGACGGGGGCGCCGACGTTGGCCGGTCCGCTGGTCCGCCACGCCTCCAGCTTGCGCTGTCCGGCCTCCACGTGCAGCGCCAGTTCGCGGAAGGCGGCGGTGACCTCCTTGCCCATGCTGGCCAGCGTCTGGATGGCGATGGCGCTTTCGCGCTGATCCTTTTCCAGTTGCGCCACCACGCGGTCGACGGTGGTCTTGGCGCTTTCAAAGCGCTGGCGGAACTTTTCCAGCTCCCGGTTGAAACTGAACCACAGCCGTTCGAGGACGCCATGGTTCCCCTTGCGCAGGCGCTCGGCGCCCAGCCCCTTATAGAGCAGTTGCAGTTCGACCAACTTGTCATGCACGCCGTCCAGTTCAGAGGCGGTGACGTGGGCTAGCACCCGATTGGAGTAGTCGGCGGCCATCATCGATGGTCCGGCGGCGAAACTGTCTGGGTCCATGCCGTCCATGTCGCCCATGATCTCGGCGATGCGCCTGGCGGTGGCGTGGTCGGCGGGGTCGGGGTCGCGAATGGCCTCGGTGCCCAAGGATTCAATGCCGTGCTCAATGGCGGCGGTTTCGGCGCTGTCCAGCTTCATGACCCCGCTCATGCCCTTGCGTCCTCCTTGTCCCAACGATCGTCGAGGATAATCGGCACCCCCAGCGTTCGGTTGCGCCGGGGCGTCAGAGGCGGGCCTCCGACGAGGGGTGCGTGACGCGCGTCCGCCCCTTGTGCTCGTGTCTCGCGCGCGCGCGGCACTGCAAGCCAGGGGCAGACTGTACCGCAGGGGCGCGGGGACGTCATCGGGGTTTGTCGACACCGCGCGCACGGGGCGGCTCGACAGACAGGCGATGGCCCCGACTCTCTTCGGAGCGTACGTCATGAACGACCGTCCTTCGCACGCGGAGCGCTGTCCGGCGAGCAGGCCGGCCGGGATGGGCGGGACGGCATGGGCGCGACGGGACGGCGCCGGGTTCAATCCGTGCGGTGGGTCCGCTCCATGCGCTCGTGCCGTTCCTGCGCTTCCAGGGTCATGGTGGCGATGGGCCGGGCCTCCAGGCGCCGCAGGCTGATGGGCTCATGGCTGACCTCGCAATAGCCATATGATCCGTCCTCGACCCGTTTGAGCGCCGCGTCAATCTTGGAGATCAACTTTCTGGCGCGATCCCGGGTGCGCAACTCCAACGCGCGATCCATTTCGGCGGAGGCGCGATCCGCCAAGTCCGGCTCCTGCAAGCCGCCTTCCTGGAGATGCTCCAGGGTCTCTTCCGCTTCCTTGATCAGTTCGCCGCGCCACTTCAGCAGCTTTCTGCGGAAGTACTCACGCTGGAGGTCGTTCATGAAGTCTTCGTCTTCACCTGGCCGATAATCCGGCGGCAGCGTAACGCTCATTGTCCGCCTCAAACCTTTCTTCATGGCTGCCTCGGCGCCATAAGACTGACGCCAAGACCCTCCCAAGGATGGGCGGACTATAGGCGCGCGGCCCGCCGCTCGCAAGCTTTCACGCGCGGTCTGGGCGGTCGCGGCCAGGGTGGCGGGTCGCGCGGGAGGGGGGGCGGCGCGCATTCCAGACAAGGATACGGCGCGGGGGCTGGTAGTCAAACGGGTGGGTCGCTCGGTCCGGCTTCGAAAAGACAGGGTCGTTGCTGACTCGTGTCCGAAGTCCGGCCGGGTCATCGGCGGCTGATATCCAGGGGGTTCTGGTCGCCAGAAATGCGCCTAAGGCGTGCCGTGGGCGTCCTCACGCGTTGGCGCGGGCCAACTTGGCCAGTTCCACCTCGGCCCGCAGCTCGATCTCGTCGAGCAAGGCATCCAGTTGCCGGTCGGGGGCCTGTTCGCGGCGTGTGCGCACGAGGCGCGCCAGGTCCATGAGCCGCTCCTTGGGAATGGCGCCCAGCAGAAGGCCCAGGCGGATTTCCTCCAGGCGCTCCAGCATGTCCTCGCCGTGGCGCATCAGGCGGGTCTGGCGGCGCTGGCGGCTGGTGGCGTCCTGATCGGTGCCCGCTTCCTGGATGGCCAGCAGGCCATCCAGCCCGCCGGTGGCGGCGGCGCCCAGGGGCGCGTCCACCGAGGCGGTCGCCGATGCTCCGGACTGGCCGTCCTGGCCTGCGTCCCCGAGGAACCCGCGCAAGGCGCGCTCGAACTCCACGCCGCTCGTGGCGTCCCGCTGGGCGGACTTTGGCCGGGGGGCGACGGGCGCGCCGCGGCGAGGGCCTTCGACCTTCATCGTCATGCCGTGCATCCGCTCCCCAAAAGTCTGGCCGCCGTCTCGACCTCGTCGCCCCGCGGTTCACCCTGGAGCTTTCCCAGTGTACCGCCCCCGTCGACGTCGGAACAAGGGCTGCAAGGGCTGGGCCACGGTCGCCGGGATGGTCCCTCTCCCATGCCCCACAACATAAAACGAAACATTAGAAAGAGTAAATAACCACTTCATAAGCAACAGAGAGTTTTCCGCGTGACAGTGTCGCATCGCGCCACCGCGCCGCGGTGAGGCGCCGATCAGGCGCGGCGCCGGCCCCGGTGCGCGGGGGGCAGAACTTGCCGCCCAAGCGGCCGATTTTGCCGGCCCCCGTCCACCCCGGTCCTTGGTGGGACGGCGGCAATCCGCGAGATTTCAACGGCTTGACCGACCTCCGCGTGTGGCATGATGTTCGCATTCGTGGGCGTGGGGGTGTGTCTCTCGCGACTGGTCGCGATGGCACGCCACCCTTGCCATCGAGACACCGCGCCGCCAAGGCGGTTCATCACGGCGGTCGGGGTACGGCAGTGAGGACACCTCGGTTGGGACACTTGGGCATGGGTGCACAGGGCATGACAGCGTTTCGCGTCCTTTGGCGCCGGGATTTGCGCGCCACCCTGCGGGTGGTGATGGCGATGCCCGTGGCGCTGGTCCTGATCCTGGCGCCGGGATGGCCGTCGCCGGCCGAGGCCGCCTCGCGTATCAAGGACATCGCCGACTTCGAGGGTGTGCGCGACAACCTGCTGGTGGGCTATGGCCTGGTGGTCGGCCTGAACGGCACGGGCGACGACATGGACGATGATCCGTTCACCCGCGAGAGCCTCATCGGCATGCTGGAACGCCTGGGCATCAACACCCGCGACGGCGACCTGTCGCCCGACAACACCGCCGCCGTGATGGTCACGGGCACCCTGCCACCCTTCGCCCGTCAGGGCAGCCGCATGGATGTGACCATCAGCGCCCTTGGCACCTCCGAGAACCTGCTCGGCGGCACGCTGCTGGTCACCCCCCTGGTGGGGGCCGACGGCGAGGTCTACGCCGTGGCC
>JANQGN010000191.1 GCA_028277295.1 Rhodospira sp. | reverse complement strand
CTTGGCATGCCGCACCCCACATTATGCGGCTCAATCGAATCATATCCTCTCCAACTTGGGAATCCCTCTCATCGAGTCATGTCATGCGTCGGCCGGTATCACCGGTCGGTCGGAGATCGTGCGCGTCCGTGACGGGGCCGGCGGGGGGGACGGTCGGCGCGCGGCCCTGGCCACCCCCGGCCATCCGCGGCCCGCGTTTTTCCATCCACGAAGATGGATGGTCCGCCGGTGACACCGGTGACACCGGTGACGTCCTGCGTGTTTCAACGCCGCGCTTGACCCAGGGGTCGCGGTCGGACACACTCGGCGCCGCCAACGCCAGGGGCCCGTCTCACAGCAGCGAGCCCCCTCATGACGATTATCCCCCCGCGTCCTCGCGCCGCCGCCGCCCGTCGCGCCGCCGGCGCCCGCGCCCATGCCCGGGTCCTCGCCCGCGCCCTGCCGGCCCTCCAGACCGCCGGAGGGACGCCATGAGCGACACCCGCCGCACCATCACCGCCTGGCGCCTGGCGCTGTGGGTCTGGCTGGACTGCCGGGCGCGCGCCATGGCCCGCCGCGAGGCGCGCCGGCCCATCGCGCCGGACCGCCCCCGAGAGACCACGGACGGCACCGCCGCCCTGATGCGGCTGGGCGCCCTGGGGTGCCGGCCGGACCGCTCCCGCTCGCCCCGGGACGCCGACTGGCAGGGCGTGGGCGAGGGCGGCATGCCCCCCGACGCCGAGGCCGTCCACGGCTGGGCCTCGGCCCATGCCCATGTCGAGGCGGTGCGCTGGCTGGTGCGCTGCGCCGAGCGGGGCGCGCCGCCGGACTGGGATCCCGGGCCGCTGGCGGCGGTGCCCCGCCTGCGCGCCGGGCGGATCGAGGTGGACACGGCCTGCCTGCGCCTCGGCAAGCGGCGATCGGGCGCGGGGTCGGGCTCGGGCTCGGGGCTGACCGTGGTCCAGTTCTGCCCGATCGATTACAGCGGCACGCCGGAGGATCACGCCGACGCCCAGGGCCTGTATGCCGATCTGATCACCGGCCTGGAGCGGCTGACCGAGGCCGCGCCCACCCTGGGCCTGCGCGCTCATCGGGTGATGGGGCTCGGCCTGCCGCCGGCGCCCTGGACACGGCGCGCCCGGCGGGTGGCGTGACGCACCCCCGCCGCCCAGGGCTCCGAACGTGGATGACCGGTCTGTAAGTGTCTGTCCGGAAAGCTTTGAAGCGCACCACATACGGCATGCTGTTCGGGGAACAGGCCACACTATATTGAGGTTTTCGAGACTTTCCGGACGGCCTGTAAGGGTCCATGGGTCCGAAGGATCTCCAACGGAAACGAGCACCCTAACGGATCTGTCATCCGCGCTCGGAGCCCTGCCCCGCCGCCAAAGTGGGTTGACAGACCCCGGCGGGGGGGGCATCTTGACACCCAGGTGCTCGACGTGCGCCTGACACGAACCCCGCCGGCCTCCGCCGCGCGGGGTTTTTTCGTGGCGCGGGCGACCGGGGCGGCCACGGGCCGCGGCGGTCCGTCCGCATGACCACTGGCGTTCATCACACGGGTCGGGCGGCGCCGCGCGCGCCGCCCCCAAACCATCCGGCATCGGCCGGTGTCCGAGGGTCGTCCCTGGCGTGGTTCAGGGCGGCCCTTTTTCTTTTGAAAGGAGGGCCACCTCATGAGTACTGCTTTTCTCTCCGCCGCCAACACCAAGATCGACATCGATGGCACCGAGATCGGTGACCTCGACCAGATCGGCACCTTTGGCGGTCAGAGCCAGGTCATCAAGCACACCCCGATCAACGATGGCACCGTCTACAAGAAGCTGGGCAGCCGCGACAACGGCACCCTGCAGCTTCAGGGCGCCTATGTGCCGGCCGACGCCGGCCAGGTGGCGGTGAAGGCGGCCTTCGACGGGCGCACCACCAACACCTTCACCATCGAGCTGGACAACGCCGTCACCCCGTCCACGGGCCACGGCACCAAGTTCAGCTTCCAGGGTGTGGTGACGTCCTTCCAGGTTGGCGCCAGCGGCGCCGACAACAAGGTTCAGCTGACCGCCACCCTGGAGATCACCGGCGACATCACCATGACGGCCGCCACCTGATCGCCGGCCGGCCCGGGGTGGTCCCGGGCCGGCCCCCGGCCGTCTCGTTCAACCGTCATGAGGACACCATGAGCACCAAGACCAAGGGCGCGGCCACGGCGCCCGGCCACGTCGTCACCCTGGCCGGCGAGGACTATGCGCTGATCCCCTCCATCCAGGCCGTGCGCGGCCTGAACACGGCGTTCGGCGGGCTGGCCCCGGCCCTGGAGGCCGTGCGGGCGCTGAACTATGACTCCCTGGCGCGGATCGTCGCCGTGGGCGCCCAGGCGCGCCTGAAGAACCGCGAGGTCGAGGCCCTGGGCGAGGCGCTGTGGGCGCTGCCGGCGGCCGAGCGCGGCGAGGTGCTGGGCACGGTCGCCGACTACCTGGTGGTGCTGCTGAACGGCGGCCGGCCGGTGGAGCCGGGGGATGATGGCGGCAACGGCGACGAGCCGGACGACGAGACCGATGGGGCGGCCGCGTCGGGGGAGCGGGCCGCGCCCTGACCCTGGAGGCGTGGTGGGATGAGGTCTATCGCCTGGCGGTCGGCTGGCTGGGCTGGTCGGACCACGAGGCGATGACCACCCCGATCCCGCGCATTCTCCTGGGCCTGGAGGGTAAGACGGACTTTGTGATCAAGACCAACCCTTGGGGCGGCGCCAAGACAGAGGACACCACCCCCATCGCCGAGGCGGCCGGCCAGCAGGCCGCGCTGACCGCCTGGATGGCCACCTGCAACGCCGGGTGAGGGCGGCGGCGGTGGGGCGCGGCTCACGCCGCCGACAGCCAGGCCCGGATTTCCTCGGGGTGCGCGTACAACAGGCGGATCAGGACGCGGCCGGGCCCCTCGGGTTCCGTGCGCCGCTGCTCCCAGTTCCGGAGCGTGGCGACGGAAATTCCCAGAAGGTCCGCCGCCGCCTGCTGGGTCAGGCCGAGCCGGGCGCGGGCGACAGTCAGCATGCCGCTGATGTCCAGGGGGGAGGAGTTGGTGTCGTCCCATTCGGGGTTGTCGTCCCAATCATCGGGCAGGTCGTCAACCATGGCGATCTTGCTCCCTGGCGTTGGCCTTGCGAACGCTGATTGCTCGGATCCCATCGCCTCGTGGCGTCCAGACGGCGGCATGGAGACGCCCATCGACGTAGCCGTAGGTGGCAAAGCGGCGCTCCCCATAGTCGCGGCGGGTATCCTCACGGGTCACTGTTTCACCGTCCAGAACGGACCCGAGAAGCGACAGGGACACGCCATGCTTCTCGATGTTGGCCGCGTCCTTGGCCGGATCAAAGGTGATGGGGCGGTCGGGGCGGTCGGCGCTCATGATCGGAAAGGTGCGCTCTCAGCGCAGTCGGGTCAAGGTGCGTCCTGGGGCGCGTCCTGGGGCGCGCCCCGTTTTTCTCACGACGGCGTCTCCCCCCGGGGCGGCGCCTTTTCTTTCTTGCGAGGCGATCCATGGTCGAACAGCACGTGATCACGGTCAACATTGACGCGCCCATGAACCGCTTCGAGCAGGCCATGGAGCGCGCCGCCCGCGTGGTCGACGACACGACCCGCCGCATGGAGCGGGCGACGGGCAACGCGTCCCGGTCCTTCACCACCCTGGAGCGCGACACGGCGCCCGTGACCCGCGCCCTGGAGCGGCTCGACGCCGCCAGCCAGAAGGCCGTGAGGGGCGTGGGGCAGGCCGTCATGGCCAACGCCGGCGCGATGAGCCAGGCCCAGACCCAGATGGCCAGCGCCGAGGCGGCGTTGACGCGCTACGGGGCGACGGTCGCGGACACGCAAAGGGCGGTCGCCGACGCCACGCGCGCCGGCACGGCCTCGCAGACCACGTCCCAGAGTTGGACGATGGCGGCGGCCTTTCACGTGGCACCGCCGGACGTGCTGAGGGACCCGGCACCGCCGAGCCCGTTGATGCATGAGGCTGGCTACAATTTTATAGCCAATGGCATTGCGGAACTTTTCAAGTTTTTTATGGGCTATCTCGCCGGGAAGCAAATCGACGCCATCCTCTCGGACGCCGCGAAGAGAGATCTGGACCAGGCCACGCGAGACGTGATGGACACTTTGAGCAGTGTTGATCACGCCCTGCATGCATCGGTCAACGACCCCAACGGCGTGAGATCTGTGTGGTCGTCCGCCGAAAACGACAAGGTTCGGGCGGAACTGGAGACCCAGAGAGAGAATCTGGACAACGCGCGGGCGGCCTACATCGCAGAGTTGTCCGAGCTGGCCAAAATCTCCGAAGGGCTTTATTACTCTTCGCCGATGTCTCGGGGGGGTGAAGCGTCCGCGGACGGCGACATTACGTCTGATGCTACTTGGTATACGTCCCTTGCGGGTGACCTGAAAAGCATCATCGCCGATCTTAGAAACAATAGTGTGTCTGGACGGGAGACTTTCGAGCGTGTCGCCTCTTTGGAGGACAAATATCCCGATTTGTCCAGTACATGGGATGATCGGACTGCCGACGCCGCCCTGAAACTGGCTACTTTTGAACAGCTCGTTGATCATCTCGAGAGGGCGGATCGCATCCTGACAGGGGCGGGCACCACGGACGACGCGATCGGTCTTGGGCTTCTCGACCCCAATCAGATCCAGGCTCAGGCCGACGCCACCGCCGCCCTCGCCGAGGCGACCCGGGCGCAGGCCGACGCGGCGGCCGACGCCACGACCGTCAACGCCGAGCAGGCCGCCGGTCTTGACGACGCCACCGCCGCCGCCCAGGACACGGCCGCCGCCGCCCGGGCCGCCGCCACCGCCGAGGCGGCCCAGGCCGCCACGGTCGACGCCCTGAGCGCCGCCCGAGAAGACCATGTGACGGCGATCGAGGCCGAGATCGAGGCCCAAAACCAGGCCGCGCGCGCCGGCGAGGCGGACACGTCGGACCGGCTCGCCGAGGAAACCCGGGCGCTGACGGACACCAGCACGGCGCTGGCCGACGTCGCCGACGCGCGGGAGACGGCCGCCTCGGCCACGGCGGACTACGACGCCTCGCTGCGCGACGTCGTGGCCGCGCAAGAGGACGGCACCAAGGTCAACCAGGCCGCCGCCGAGGCCGCGTGCGCGGTCGGCGACGCGTGGACCAAGGCGGCGGAGGGCCTGGAACGGTCCCCGGAGGCCATCGCCCACGCCAAGGCCGTCAGCCAGACGGCCGAGAAAATGGCGCGGGACCTGGCCGATGTCCTGGTCCTCGGCATGAACGAGGGATGGGACACCGCGTTCGACAGTTTCGAGGCCATGTTTGGCTCGTGGTACAACAACCTGCGCGCGCAAATCCTGGCCGAGCCGCTGCAGATCGCGACCAACTATGTGGTCAGCTCCATGCCGCAGTTGTTCGGGATCAGCGCGCCGCAACAGCAACGCCAGTACGTGACCGACGCGGCGGGCAACGTCTACCCGGTCACGGGACCGGCCGGCGGTGGCGTTGATACGCTGTCCATGCTGACCTCGGGCCTGTCCGGTGGCAGCCTCCTGACCGGCTCGACCCTGGGCACCGACTTCGTGACCGGCTCGATCGGGCAGTTCCTGGGGTTGTCAGAACCAACCTTCTTCGGGCTTGACGCCGCGATTGGTGGGGTCGGCACCGCCGGATACGTTCCGGTCGGCTTCGGGAACACGGTCGCGGCAGGCATCAACGCGGCCCCCTGGGGCGTGGTCGGGTCCCTGGGCGCCAACATGATGGGCTTCCAGGGCAGCGGCG
>JANQGN010000097.1 GCA_028277295.1 Rhodospira sp. | reverse complement strand
CAGGGGCGGAGGTCGTGCCGGGTGCCCTAGATTGCTTCGGAGCTCACGCTCCTCGCAATGACAGATCAAGCATCGCTGTTCAAATGCGATCACCCTGTGCCAGCCGGCGGGCTCTGTTCCCTTGGCCCGTCAACCGGGCTAGACTGACGCCCGTCCCTGTCGACGAGCGCCTTGGCGGGCGCCAGGGGAGCCCCGCCGTGGTGGCCGCGCCGCTTGCCGCCCGAACCGATGATCCGCATTGGCGACCACCATCCTTAGATCCCTTTCTGGGACACGTCATGATTCCCGATTGCCAACGTGACACGTTCGCTTTCCTGGCCCGCCCCGATGCCCATGGACCGATGGTGTCGCGGGTGGATCAAGTGCACACGCACATTTCCGCCGTGTTCCTGGCCGGGGACCGAGTGCTGAAGCTGAAGCGCGCGGTCGCGTTGCCCTTCGTGGATTTCACCAGGCCCGATGCCCGGCGGCGCGCCTGCGAGGCGGAGGTGACCTTGAACAGCCGTGGCGCGCCCGGCCTCTATCTCGGCGTGCGGACCGTCACCCGCGAGGCCGACGGCCGCCTGGCCCTGGACGGGACCGGCGAGCCGGTGGACTGGGTGGTGGAGATGGCGCGCTTCGACGAGCAGTCGCTGTTCAGCCGCCTCCTGGGGCGGGGCGAGTTGACCCGCGAGCGGGCGACGACGCTGGCGCGGGTGGTCGTCGACTACCATGCCGGCGCCGAGCGCATGGCCGTGCCCGACCATGCCGCGCGGGTGATCGCCGTCGCCCGCGAGAACAGGGCCAGCATGCTGGAGTCGGTGCCCACCGTGCTGCCCGCCGAGCGGGTGGAGACCTGGGCCGCGCGCATCGTGGCGGACCTGAACCGGCTGGCGCCGCTGCTGGACCGGCGTGGCCGCGAGGGGCGGGTGCGGCGCTGCCATGGCGACCTGCATCTGCGCAACATCTGCCTGTGGGACGACCGGCCCACCTTGTTCGATGCCATCGAGTTCAACGATACCTTCTCGGTCATCGATACCCTCTACGACCTGGCCTTCCTGCTCATGGATCTGGACCAGCGCGGGGTGCGGCGCCTGGCCTCGGTGATCATGAACCATGTGATGGAGCACGACCCGGACGTGGAGGGGCTGGCGCTGTTGCCGGTGTTCCTGTCATTGCGCGCCGGGGTGCGCGCCCACGTCAGCGCCACCATGGCCCGCGGCGCCGATGATCCGGCCGGCGCCCAGGAACTGCGCCGCCGCGCGCTGGCCTACCTGGACCGGGGCCTGGGGTATCTGGCGCCGGCGCCGCCCCGGCTCGTCGCGGTGGGCGGGCTGTCGGGCAGCGGCAAGTCGCGCATGGCGCGCGAGGTGGCTCCCTTGATCGGCGCGGCGCCGGGGGCGTTGGTCAGCCGCACGGACGTCATGCGCAAGCGGCTCCTGGGGGTCGGCCCCTACGAGCGGCTGGGGCCGAACGGCTATCACCCGGACATGACCCAGCGGACCTATCAGGCGGTGCTCGACGAGGTGCGGGCGGTGCTGCGTCAGGGGCACGCGGTTATAGCCGATGGCGTGTTCCTGCGTCCGGAGGAGCGCGCCGCGGTGGCGGCCGTGGCCCGCGAGGAAGGCGTGCCCTTCGATGGCCTCTGGCTGGAGGCCGACCCGGAGGTGGCCGTCAAGCGCATCGGTGGACGGACGCACAATGCCTCGGACGCCACGGAGGCGGTGTTGGAGGCGCAGCGCGCGCTTGATCCTGGCCCCATCACCTGGCATCGGGTGGACAGCTCCGGACCACGCCAGGAGTCCCTGGCCCGTGCATTGGCCGTGCTGGGGATCGCGCCGTGACAGGGCCGCGTTTTTTTCACGGCTGGTATAGGCCCCCCTTGACACGCGACACTTGATCCCCCTTTCGATGGTCCTATCTTCGAGGCTCTTCGAGCCACTGTAATGATAGGCTTTCAGGCGCGGCGCGTACAACCGAGAGGGTTCATGGCGAGCGGCGCACGGGAAAACGGGGACCATGCGATGTCGATCGAGGGCTTTGTCTGCGCGCCGCTTCCCGTCGATGAGGCCGAGCGCCTGCGGGCCTTGCGGCGCTATGGGGTGCTGGACAGCGATCCGGAACTCCGGTTCGACAGACTCACCAGCCTGACCAGGCGGCTCATGGGGACGCCCATGGCCCTGGTGTCCCTGGTGGACGTGGACCGCCAGTTCTTCCTGTCCCGGCAGGGCCTGGACGCAACCCAGACGTCGCGTCAAGTGGCGTTCTGCGCGCACGCCATTCTCGCGGACGACATTCTGGAGGTTTCCGACGCCACCCGCGATCCGCGCTTCGCCGGAAATCCGCTGGTCGTGGGGCCGCCCCACCTGCGCTATTACGCGGGCAAGCCCCTGCGCACCCCGGACGGATATCGCCTCGGCACCCTGTGCGCCCTGGACACGTGTCCGCATGCCCCGATGAGCGCCGAGCAGCGCCATATGCTCTCCGACCTGGCCGCGACGGTCATGGAACTGATCGAGACGCGTGTCTGGGCCCTGGAGGCAGAGTCGGAACGTCAGTTGGCGATCCGCATGGGTGTGCTGAAAGACGAATACCTCGCTTCGATGGCGCATGAGTTGCGCACACCCGTGAACGCGATGACCGGCTTCGGCGAGTTGCTGCGCATGACCGGAGCGCCGGACGTGCTCTCGGACAATCAAAAGGGCTACCTGGACAACATCGTCGAGGCGAGCGAGTACCTGGCGCTTCTCGTCAATCAGACCCTCGAGGCGCACACGCCGGCCGATGGCGACGGCAGCGCGCCGGTCAAAATCGCGCCGGTGGCGCTGACGCCGGTGTTGACGTCCGTGGGGCGGCTGCTGACGCCACTGGCCCGGAAGCAGGGTGTCACCTTGACCGTGGCCGACGCCGGGGACCTCACCGCCTGGGGTGATCCGGTACGGGTTCGGCAGGTGTTCATCAATCTGATGTCCAACGCCCTGAAGTACAACAAGCGCGGGGGAACCGTTTCCGTCGACCTCGAGGCGGACTGTGAGTGGCTGTCGATCGTCTGCCGGGACACCGGGAAAGGCATTCCGGAAGACGAGATCCCGAAGCTGTTCTCCGCCTTCCATCGCGTGGCCGAGAACAGCCCGGGTGTCGAGGGAACGGGGCTGGGCCTGCGCATCACGGATCGCCTGGTCCGGATGATGGGTGGCCAGCTTTCCGTCGACAGCACCGTGGGCGTGGGCACAACCTTCACGGTGACATTTGCGCGGGCGACCTGACGCGGCCGACATGACTCTGGGATCGGGCCGGCCCGTTCCCTGACCGCGTCAATCACAAAGGCGAACAATCACATCGACGCTCTTGATGCGCGTGCCTTCTGGTGCTTCCGGCAGGGTTCCGATCGGGATCTGCTGGCCGGGGATGTCAGACAGCATGCCCGTGCGCTCGTGGAAGAAGTGATGGTGCACCGAGGTGTTGGTGTCGAAATAGGAACGCCCGGCCTCGACCACGATTTCCCGTAGCAGCCCGACCTCGGTGAACTGGTGCAAGGTGTTATAGACCGTCGCCAGAGAGACCCGCATGCCGGTGGCCATGACCTCGGTGTGCAGGATCTCGGCGGTGACGTGTCGGTCTCCCGAGTCGAACAGCAAATGCGCCAGCGCCAGGCGCTGGCGTGTGGGACGAAGACCGGCGTTCCGCAGGCGGTCGGCGGCGGTCGGGTGCTCGACCATGTCCATCAAGGCGCTCCTGCTCTCCATCCGACCGTGGGTCGCGCTGGAGGACCGGGGTGTTGGTGACACGTCTGACAGACAGGTCCACCGCCCCACACGTGGACAGGGTCCGACCTGCTCCCCCGCCCCTGGCCGGCGGTTCCTTGCTCGCGGTGCCCGCGTCTGTCCCTAATCCCCGGTCTCGATCCGTGCGACAAGTTCACCCACCGACGGCACCCGGCCGTTGGCGAAGAATGGGTCGGTCGCGAATCTGTAGGCGTTATGCCCGGCAAACATCAACTCATTCTCGATATCACCACTATGGGCGATGTTCTGCAAGGTTTTCTGAATACAAAATGAGCGCGGATCGGCCCGGCGGCCGGTGTTGCCGTCCTCGTTTTGCGACCAATTGGAGAAGGCGCAGGAGGACAGACACCCCATGCAGTTCACCTGATCCTTCAG
Source organism: Rhodospira sp. (assembly GCA_028277295.1). Lineage (GTDB taxonomy): Bacteria > Pseudomonadota > Alphaproteobacteria > Rhodospirillales > Rhodospirillaceae > Rhodospira. The sequence goes on along the minus strand of JANQGN010000097.1, from coordinate 2,554 downwards.
GATCTCCCGGGCCTTCTCTGGCGTCACATAGACCAGGGTCGAGTCCGGGGTGCGGAGCGCCTCGGTGTGGCCCTCGGCCATCCAGTCCTTGACCTTCTCCAACGCCGCCTCGGGCACGAACACCCGGCGTCCCCGGGCGCCCACGGCCAGGGCGGCGTTGTGGGTCTCGTCGGGTTCGCTGGCGTAGGGCACCTGGCGTTCGCTCCGGGCCTCCAGGTCATGCAGGAAGAGGTTGCGCACGGCGGACGAGTAGAACCCGGTGGGGCTGAAGCGGTGCAGGAGGACGTCGCCCTTGGCCAGGCGCAACAGCCGCTGTTTCCAGGTGTCGGGGATGGGACTCTCGCGGGTCAACAAGGGCCGGGTGCCGAACTGAAAGGCGATTGGCCCCAGCTCGGGGTTGTCGATCCAGTCCGCCCATTCGCGAAGGTACCAGACACCACCGGCCATGAAGATGGGCACCTCGGGCGAACCGGCCTCTCGCATGGATTTGCGCAGCGCCGCCACCCGGGGATAGGGGGACTGCGGCTCGCGCGGGTTTTCGCTGTTGGACAGGCCATTGTGGCCGCCCGCGAGCCAGGGGTCCTCGTAGACGACGCCGCCCAGCCAGTCTGCGGTCTTGCGGTAGCCGCGCTTCCACAGCGCGTTGAAGGCGCGCGCCGAGGAGACGATGGGGTAGTAGTAGACCCGGAAGCGCGCCGCCAACTCGCCCAGTCGGTAGGGCATGCCGGCCCCGCAGGTGATGCCGTGGATCAGGTCCTTGGCTCCCTCCAGCACGCCCAGCAGCACGCGCTCGGCGCCGCCCATCTCCCACAGCACGTTCACGTGAATGCGCCCGGTCGATCCGGCCATCTCGTGGGCGATGCGTGCCTGCGTGATGCCGCCGCGAATACCGTACTCCACGAGTTCCTCGTGGCGCTCCCGGCGCGTCTTGCCCTTGTACACCTGGGGGATGACGTTGCCGGCGGTGTCGTAGCTGTCGGCGTTGACCGCCGAGAAGGTGCCAACGCCACCGGCCGCCGCCCAGGCGCCTGAACTTTGTCCGTTGCTGACCGCGACGCCCTTGCCCCCCTCCACCAGGGGAAGAACCTCGAGACCGGAAATCTTGAGCGGATTGAGACGCTTCACACTCGACCCTTTCGCCTGATCCCACTGATCGGCGGCCATCCAGGATGACCGCGTTTGCGTCGCGCGCGCCCGCGCGCCTGGCTGCCCGGCGACCCACGGCTTCCAGGCTTTGGGAGGGTGGGCCGGCGCGGGGCCACACTCACGGGCCCCGGGCGTATGGACCTTCGCGGGCGGTGTATCCACGCAGGCCCCGGATATCCTTCGCCGGTGGACCACAATCGCCCGAAAGCCGGCCGGGAATCCACAGGATTCGTGCGGGATCCCGCTGAAGTTGCTCTCGGAGGGGTCCGTTTGCCGTATCGCGATCCCCCTTGGGTGCGCGCGGCGTACTCACCCGCCCGCCAACGGCAACAGCACTTCGGGGCGGTCGGTGAAGATGCCGTCAATCCCCCAGTCCCAGAGGTTGGCGGCGCGCCCCGGATCGTTCACGGTATAAACCATGACCCGGTAGCCCGCGTCCACAACCTCGGCCACATCCCGGGCGCGGATCAACGTGCTGTCGACATGGACCGACCAGGCCTCGGCGGCCTCGGCCTCCTGCCGCCAGTCGTCCGTCAGCCCCCCGAGCAACAGGCCGCGCGGCCATTGCGGGGCCATCTCCCGCGCCACCCGCAAAGCCGGCCGGCTGAAGCTGGAGATCAGCAGCGGGGGCGCCTCCACGGGCCACATGGCGCGTGCCACGTCGATGCCGACGCGGGCGGTTTCGACGTCGCGGCCGGGGCAGGGCTTCAGTTCCATATTGGCGCCCAGGCCCATGTCGGCAAGCAGGTCCAGGGTCTCTTCCAGCGTCGGCACCAAGGCCCCGGCGAAATCGGGATCGAACCAGGTGCCGGCGTCCAGGTCGGCCAAGTCGGCCAGGGACGTTTCGGCGAGGCGGCCGGCGCCGTCGGTGGTGCGCTCCAGGGTGTCATCGTGGAACACCACGGGCCGGCCGTCGGCGGTCAGCTTGACGTCGAACTCCACCCAGCGCGCGCCCAACTCGGCCGCGCGGCGGAACGCGGCGAGCGTATTCTCGGGCGCCGAGGCCGAGGCGCCGCGATGGGCGATGACCGGCGGCGGGGAGAAAGGCGGGGCGAGGGTGGGCATGGCTGGTCCCTCTGGTCACGGGATGTTGGCGCCCGTCGGAAACGTCTTGACGGATCCTCGATGCGAACGGCTCCCTCCCAGACGGGATCTCGCTGGGCGGATGAGTCATGGCTGTTCGGATGGACCGCCAGACAGGCCCAGGCGGGTGAAGCGATCCAGGGCGGACCGCGGTGTGCGTGGCCCTGGATCGCTTCGGCGCGCGGCACCTCGCGATGAACGCAGGCGCCCCGTCAGCCGTCAGTCGGCCGGCGCCTTCAGGTCCTCGCCGGTTTCCTGGTCGACCTGCTTCATGGTCAGCTTGACCTTGCCGCGATCGTCAAAGCCCAGCACCTTAACCTTCACC
>JANQGN010000073.1 GCA_028277295.1 Rhodospira sp. | reverse complement strand
CCTCATCCTGAGCACCCAAAGGGTGCGAAGGATCTCCAACGGAAACGAGCACCCTGACGGATCTGTCATCCGAGTTCAGAGCCCTGCCGATCAGCCGGCCTTGGCCAGGTTCTCGTTGACGAAATCCCAGTTCACCAGGTGATCCAGGAAGCCGATCAGATAGTCTGGCCGGCGGTTCTGGAAGTCCAGATAGTAGGAGTGCTCCCAGACATCGCAGGCCAGCAACGCGGTCTGCCCATGGATCAACGGGTCTTCGGCATTGGGGGTCTTGGTGATCTTCAACTCCCCCTTGTCCAGCACCAACCAGGCCCATCCCGACCCGAACTGACTGACCCCGGCGGTCTTGAAGGCGTCCTTGAACGTATCGAAAGACCCGAAGGTCGCGTCAATGCGCTCGGCGATCGGGCCGGTGGGTGCGCCGCCGCCGCCGGGTTTCATGCAGTTCCAGAACACGATGTGGTTCCACGCCTGGGCGGCGTTGTTGAACACACCAGCGTTGCCATCGGACCAGGACTGCCGAACAACGTCCTCAAGGGATTTCTCGGCCAAGGGCGTGTCCTTGACCAGGGCGTTCAGATTTGTGACGTAGGCCTGATGATGCTTGCCGTGATGGAAATCCAGTGTCTGGGCCGACATGAACGGCTCCAGGGCGGTCTTGTGATAGGGCAGGGGGGGGAGTTCGAACGCCATTATCAACCTCGTCGTGAAGGAGAAACACCAAAACTGGTTGGCCCGAGCCACAGGGTACATAAGGCCGGCTCCAAAGGATGTGAAGTGTGGAACCGTTCAAAAGACCGATCGCGGCTGGAGATTTGGCCGAGACGCGCGGCGCGCTGGGGGATCACACCGCATGCGGACGATAATGGAACCGTCCTTCTCTTCGCCTCCGCCCCCGCTTCGCCTGTCGCCCTGCGCGGCCCTGGTGCGCCAGGCGGATCCCGACCGCTTCCTGCTGGTGATGATGGCGCCGCCGGTGCGCCGCGAGGCCCTGTTCGCGCTTTTAGCCCTGAACGCCGAGGCGGCGCGGGTGCCGGATGCTGTCAGCGAGCCGCTGCTGGGGGCGATGCGGCTGCGCTACTGGCGCGACGTGATCGCCGCCGAGGATCCGGGTGCCGTGGCCCGCGGCAACCCCATCGCAGAGGCGCTGGTGCACGCGGTGCTGGATCCGGCCGCGCCGAGCCCGGACGAACGTCGGGCGCTGTTGGACGCGCTGCTGGACGGGTGGGGCGAGGCCCTGGGCGCCGATGCCCTTGCCGATGGCGACGCCGCGCGCCGCCATGCTGGCGCGATTGGTGGTCCCCTGTGGGACCTTGCCGGCCTGCTTCTGGGGGTGGCGCCATCGGATGGAGACAGCCGCGCCGCGCTTCGGCACGTGGGCACGGCCTGGCTGTTGCTGGGCATGGCGCGGGCGACGCCGGCCCTGCTGCGCCGGGGGCGCCTGCGTCTGCCTCTGGACGCCTTGGCGGCGGCCGGCGTTTCCGGAGACGCCGTGCTGGCGGGCGTCGACCAGGACAAAGTGGGGATCCGCGCCGGTGTGGAGGCGCTGGTCGGGCTGGCGCTGGAAGACCTGGCGCAGGCGTGCGGCCGGCGTGATCGCGTGGACCGCCGGGCGCGGCCATTGCTCCGCCAGGCCGTTCACGCACGCCATGTGGCGCGCTGCCTGGCACGCCATGACCACGACCCGTTCTCGGCCGGGATCCGCTTGGTCCGTGTGCCGACCCTGCGGATGCTTCTCTCGTCGGTGCTGGGTGGCTCGGGATTGTGACACCATCGGCGGATGAGATGACCACGCATCCGCCGATGGTATGAACGGGGCCGGGTGAGACCTGGTTCGAACGACTCGGTACCGTGTGACGCGTCGCGGCCCAACGGTCGATCTTGGATCGGCGGTTTTTTTCTTAACGTTGTCTTAAGACTTAGATCGTTTGGCTATGTCATCGTCGATCCAACCCGGAACGAATGACCCGCGATACGAGAACGCGGCCCGGACGTGCGCGACCAGGATCCGAAAAACCAAGCGAGAAACTAAAGAATACCGTGACCGAATGATCCTTCGCCACGATTTCAACAAAGTTCCTCAACATACTGCAAAATCATAAAATTTTCGGACATCGCGAGGCGCTATCGAACCAGTTCGTCACAGATTCAACCCTGTGAGCTTGTGTGACACAAATCACTGCATCTGGCGAAAACACCGGGAAATCAAGAGCTTGAAAAATTTCTCATGAAGTCTTAGGATAAACCATCTGAATAGATCGACGTAGACACCGAAAGGGGAAGTCATTATGCCCCGAATCGGCTTGTGGAAAACAGGAGGCTCACAGTGACCAGGGAGCGGTGTTCGACGGGGCAGCACCTCGGAGCGGTGTTGGCGCTGGTCGGCCTTAGCCTGGTCCTCCAGGCTGGCATGGACATGGGACGCACCTTGACACAAGCCGATCTGGTCGGGGGTGCCCCGGACCGGGCGGTCGCTCATTACATCGCCGCGCCGGCGTCGGCGGAGTGGGGACAGACTGTCCTGAAACTGAACGGCATGCCGTGACACCGCCCTGCCAAAGTCTGACGGGGCGGGTGATCGCGACGGCTGTATTACTGATGGGGATGGCCACGGGCCGGGACCGAGTATCGGTTCCCGGCTTTTGTTATGGGCCGGCCGGTCCCGACGGTTGCCACAATGGGCGGCGAGGATGAATCCTCAACGAAGGGCGATCGGGAGGGATGCCATGACACGGGAAACACCGGCACATCGACCGATGGGTGGGGTGGGGCTCGGTGGCGCGCTGCTTGTGGCCCTGGCCTTGACGGCCTGCGATGGCACGGGCGCGCGGGCCGGTGACGCGTCGGAGGTGGACGCCCGACCGGCCGCGCTGCCGGCGCGAGCGGAGGAGGTGCCAGGCCCCATGATCCGGATTGCCCCTGGCACCGCGAGCGAGACCCTCGAGCAGGCGCTGGGGGCGCCCACGGCCCGGCGTCCGCTCAAGAACGATCAGCCCAGCCTGATGGGTGCGGCGGTGATCGACTACGCCTTCACCGATCCGGTGATTCGCTTCCTGGATCGCGATGGCGGCGAGGTGGCGCGCGGCCGGGCCCTTCAGATCGTCGTCGATCCTGGCGGACGGGTTCTGCGGCTGGCGCTTGATCCCAACACCCCTGGGCCGGCGGGCACGCGAACCTTGAGGGCATCGCCGGTCCTGCCCCACGCGGCCGAGATCCCCACGGGCGTCACGGTGCGGCGCTTCTGAGACCAGCGGCACCGGTCATTCTCAATGACCATTGGGATGAGACCCGTCATCCGGAGTCGCCCCGGGGGCCCGCCAGAAACAGACCCTGTGTCCCTCGTCACCGAGGCGACCCCATCCCATGGTTCGCCGCGCGCCCGGCGGAGCGAGGCAAGTCGGCCGCTACGTCAATCCCACCTCGTTCGCGCGCGCCCGGGCCCGGCCTGCCAGCCGGCGTTTGCAGGTGCCCAGCCGTGCCCCTATCATCCTCCGCCGGTCACGGCGTGGACGCGGAACGCGCGTCCACGCCTGACCAAAAAAACAAGCTGTCAGGGGAGGATGGGACCGCATGGACTTCAGCCTGACCGAGGAGCAGGTTCAGTTCCAGGATGTGGCGCGCGAGTTCGCCGCGAACGAAATGGCGCCGCACGCCGAGCGCTGGGACGAAGAGAAGATTTTTCCCGAGGACACCCTCCGCCAAGCGGCCGAGCTGGGCTTCGCCGGCATCTATGTGCGCGACGATGTGGGCGGCTCGGGATTGGGGCGGCTGGATGCGGTGGTGATTTTCGAGGAACTCGCCGCCGCCTGTCCCTCCACGGCGGCCTACCTGTCCATCCACAACATGTCATCCTGGATGATCGACCGCTTTGGCAATGATGACCAACGCCAGCGGTTCCTGCCCAGGCTGTGTTCCATGGAGCACTTCGCCAGCTACTGCCTGACCGAGCCCGGCGCCGGGTCCGACGCGGCGTCCCTCAAGACGCGCGCAGAGGTCGACGGCAACTCATACAGTCTGACGGGGGAAAAGGCGTTCATCAGTGGCGGCGGACGCTCTGACGTGTACGTGGTCATGGCCCGCACCGGCGAGAGTGGCCCCAAGGGGATTTCCGCCTTCGTGGTGGAGGCCGGCACGCCAGGGCTGTCCTACGGCAAACAGGAACGCAAACTGGGCTGGAACAGCCAACCCACCGCCGCCGTGATCCTGGAGGGGTGCCGGGTGCCGGCGGCCAACCGCCTGGGGCAGGAGGGCGACGGCTTCAAGATCGCCATGATGGGGCTCGATGGCGGGCGGTTGAACATCGGCGCCTGTTCCCTGGGCGGCGCGCGCGGCGCGATGACGGCGGCGCTGGCCCATACCCGGGAGCGCCGGCAGTTCGGCCGCGCCATCGCCGACTTTCAGGCGACGCAGTTCAAGCTGGCCGACATGGCCACACACCTCGAAGCCGCGCGCCTGCTGCTGCACAAGGCGGCGGCCGCGCTGGACGGGGGCGATGCCCAGGCCACCATGCTGTGCGCCATGGCCAAGCGGCTCGCCACCGATGCCGGCTTCGCGGTCTGCAACGAGGCCTTGCAGCTTCATGGGGGCTACGGCTACATCCGAGACTACCCGATCGAGCGCGTCCTCCGCGACCTACGCGTGCATCAAATCCTGGAGGGGACGAACGAGATCATGCGTGTCATCATCGCCCGGCGGTTGTTGACCGATTGACGGCGCGGCGAGGGCGCGCCCAGGCCCGTGGTACTGAACAGGAATGCCTCCATGAACGACGAGCCGGAGATCCTTTTCCAGGTTGAGGACGGGATCGGTCGAATCCTGCTCAACCGTCCCAAGGCCCTGAATGCCCTGACCCTGAGCAAGATCCGCGAGATGGACACCATGTTGCGCCGGTGGGAGATGGACGCGGCGGTCAAGATGGTGCTGATCGAGGGCGCCGGGGATAAGGCGTTCTGCGCCGGTGGCGACATCCGCGCGCTGGCCGACGCGGCGCGCGCGGAGGACTGGATGACGGTTCGCTCGTTTTTTCGCGAGGAGTATATCCTGAACCGATTGATCCGCGCCTACCCCAAGCCCTATGTGGCCATCCTCAATGGCATCACCATGGGTGGCGGCGTGGGGATCTCCGTCCACGGCAGTTTGCGCATCGTCACCGAGAACACCCTGTTCGCTATGCCCGAGACCGGTATCGGCCTGTTCCCGGACGTGGGTGGTACCTATGTGCTGCCGCGCCTGCCGGGGCATCTTGGGACCTATCTGGGCCTCACCGGCGCGCGGCTGAGAGCCGTCGATTGCCTCTATACCGAGGTGGGCACGCATCATGTGCCGACCGAGCGCATGTCGGATTTCAAGCTGGCCCTGCGAGAGGCGGCCCGGACAGTGATCTCCATGGAGGAGATGGTGCAGGCGCTCACCGACCTGATGGACCTGTATCACGATCACCTGGAGGACCCGCCGCTGGAGGCCCGTCGCGAGGCCATCGATGCGGCCTTCGGCCAAGAGTCCGTCGAGGCCATCCTGGCCGCGCTGGATGACATGGGGCCGGGTTGGGGGGCCGATACCGCCGCGGTGCTGCGCGCCAAGTCCCCCACCTCACTGAAGGTCACCTTGCAGCAATTGCGCGCCGGGCCCCGGCTGGACTTCGATCGCGCCATGCAACTGGAATACCGCCTGGCGCGGCGATTCCTTGAGGCCCCCGATTTTCAGGAAGGCGTGCGGGCGGTTGTGGTGGACAAGGACCAGGCGCCACGCTGGTCGCCGCCGACCCTTGATGCGGTCACCGACGCGGCGGTGAGGGCGTGGTTCGCGCCGCTCAACGACGAGCCGGACCTGTCGTTCCAATGAAACCGGTCGGGCGAATCGTCCGGAGCGGATCACCGATCCAAGAGCCGCTCAACAATGAAACAGGGAGGATACTGCGCCATGGCGACCATAGCCTTTGTTGGTCTTGGTAACATGGGCGGGCCGATGCTCGCCAACCTGGTCAAGGCGGGGCATGCGCTGCATGCGTTCGATCTGTCTCAGGACGCGCTGGCCCGTGCCGAGACCGCCGGCGCCACCCGCGCCGCGACGGCCGCCGAGGCGGCGGCGGCGGCCGAGGTGGTGATCACCATGCTGCCGGCCGGGCAGCATGTGCGGCAGGTCTACATGGACGAGTCCGGGGGCCTTATCGGCGCCGCGCCAAAAGGCGCGCTGCTGATCGATTGCTCGACCATCGACGTGGACAGCGCCCGCGCGGTCGCGGCGGCGGCCGCCGATGCGGGCCAGCGCATGGTGGACGCGCCGGTGTCCGGCGGCGTGGGGGCGGCCGAGGCCGGCACGCTCACCTTCATGGTCGGCGGGGCCGACGACGCGGTGGAGGCGGCGAGGCCAATCCTGGAGGCCATGGGCAAGGCGGTGGTGCACACAGGCGGGCCGGGCACCGGCCAGGCGGCCAAGATCTGCAACAACATGATGCTGGGCATCCAGATGCTGTCCGTCTGTGAAGCCTTCATGCTGGCCAAGCGTCTGGGCCTGGACGCCCAGAAGCTGTTCGACGTGAGCTCCCGGGCCTCCGGGCAATGCTGGTCGCTGACCACCTATTGCCCGGTTCCGGGGCCGGTGCCCACCAGCCCCGCGAATCGGGACTACAAGGCCGGCTTCACGGCCGCCATGATGCTCAAGGACCTGAAGCTCGCGCAGCAGGCCGCCGCCGTCAGTGGCGCCGCCACGCCCCTGGGTGGCCTGGCGGAAAGCCTCTACGCGGTGTTCTGTAACCACGAGGGCGGCGGGACGCTGGACTTTTCTGGTATCATCCAGATGATCGAGGGGGACGCCTGATAGCCGCGACAGGGTCCCGGCCTCTGGATCATGCCACGGCCACCCCTCTGTCAGGTCTGGGATTGGTGCTGTCTGTCGGGAGCGCTTCCCGTGGAAGGGTCGTGCGCCGACGCGGCTCTGTCTCGACCTGTCGGTACTTCCAGGGAACCCAGCCCATGGCCAGGCAGCCGGGCCAAAAGCCGCGCGAAGTGTTGTATGAATTCCTCTACGATCGCAATGCCGTGCGCGTCGCGGCCATCGATCCGCTGACCAATACCGAGGTGCGCATGGTCGGCGACCCCCGCATGCCGGAGGCGGTGCTCAAGCGCGCGGCCTTGCGCAAGCTGATCTATGTGCTCGACCGCGAGACCAAGAAACGATCCGGGCACAGGGCCTGAGGGCGCATCCCTTTGTTTCAGGTTTGCGCATAGAGCATGCAGGGCTCCGCACTCGGATGACAGGTCCGTTAGGTTGCTCGTTTCCGCTGGAGATCCTTCGCACCCTTTGGGTGCTCAGGATGAGGTTTGTCCATTTAAAACAACCTCATCCTGAGGGAGTGAAACGACCGAAGGATCTCCATCG
>JANQGN010000071.1 GCA_028277295.1 Rhodospira sp. | reverse complement strand
ACAGCCGCGCATGATGGTCACGGAGAAGCGGATCATCTCCCAGGCCGGGATGCGCCGGCCGTCATAGGCCGGATGCGGCGCCCGGGCGAAGGGCAGGTCATAGACCGCGTCCATCTCCGCCGTCGTCAGGGGGATCGGTGGCGGGTTGAGCCAGACCTCCTTGTCCCCATGGGCCTGGACCAGCGGGCGGGCGTTGCCCGGGTTACTCTCCAGATGCAGCACCCGGGAGGCATGGGCGTAGAGCACCGGGTCGGCCTTCACCGCCTCATAGGCCGGCAACCGAACGACGACGCCCCGGTTGCCAGCGTCGGGCGCCCGGGTCTCCGTTGGGCCGGGCGCGGTGGCGGCGGCGGCGGGCGCGGCCGGTCCAACCGGCCCGCCATCCTGGCACAGGCCCGGGGCGCGGCCCTCTCGCTCGCCGGTGTCGGCGTAGGGACTGGGGAGCGCCGGGACCGGCCCCGGTGTGTCGATGCCGCTGGAGTCCTTGACCGCCCATCCCTCGGGCAGGCCATCGCGCACGAAGGCCGTGCCCCGGATATCGGTCATGGCGCGGGGATGCTCGCCCCGGGCGGCGCGGTGGGCGATCTCGACGATGGCCCGCTCGCCGTTGCCGAACACCAGCAGGTCGGCGCGGCTGTCCAGCAGCACCGAGCGGCGCACGGTGTCGCTCCAGTAGTCGTAGTGCGCCACGCGGCGCAAACTGGCCTCGATGCCCCCGATCACCAGGGGCACGTCCTTGAACGCCTCGCGGCAGCGCTGGGCGTAGACGATCACCGCCCGGTCCGGCCGCCGCCCGCCCTCATCGCCGGGTGTGTAACTGTCGTTATGCCTCAGCTTGCGGTCGGCGGTGTAGCGATTGACCATGGAGTCCATGTTGCCGGCGGTGATGCCGATGAACAGCGTCGGTCGCCCCAGGGCCTTGAACGGCGCGGCGCTGGTCCAGTCGGGTTGCGCCAGCAGACCGACGCGGAACCCCTGGGCCTCCAGCACGCGGCCAATGATCGCCATGCCGAAGCTGGGATGGTCCACATAGGCGTCGCCGCTCACCAGGAGAATGTCGCAAGCATCCCAGCCCAGCGCGTCCATCTCGGCGCGGCTCATGGGCAGGACCGGGGCCACGCCGAAACGGCGCGCCCAGTGCTTGCGGTAGGAGAACAGGGGACGGGGAGGCGCGTCGGCGGCGGTCATGGAGCAACTCACATCCTGGTCTCGAACGCATGAACGGCTGTGTCCCACACGATGCCCGCCACCATCGGCATGAACCATCGGTCACACTGGAACACCGTCATTGCGAGGCGCGGAGCGCCGACGCAATCCAGGGCAACCGGCGCGACATCCGTCCCTGAATTGCCACGCCCCCGTCTCATGACGAGGGCGCGCAATGGCGATTCGTCTCTCGCAAGGGCTGGGCAAACCAATCGGGCGGTGGATGACCGGGCACGGCGCCGCGATGGTCAACGCCAAGCGGGGACAAACACACGACGGTCGTTCGGACCCTATCATGCCCGCCACGGGACGGCCATGATCGGCGGGCATCGTCCAGGGCAACGGGTTCAGGTTCAGGACAGAGGCGCGCGAGACGATGGAGGTCCCTCGGCTCGCTCCGCTCGCTCGGGATGAGGTTATCTTAAATATAGCAACCTCATCCTGGGCACCTGAAAGGTGCGAGGGATCTCCCTCGGAATATGGGGAACCGTTGCCCACGGGAACCCGAACCCGTTGCCCTGGGGCACCGTCTCGCCCACATCCGCCCCGCGTTTCCCGCCAGGAGATCCCCCATGCCCCGCCGCCTGCTGTTATCCGCCGTCGCCGCCGTTCTTGCCAGTGCCCCCGCGATCGCCGCGGAGATCGCCGTGCCGGCGGGTGGACCGGGATCGGTGGCCTTGACCATCCACGGCGACGATACCGCCCTGGTGCGCGAGACCCGCGCCGTCACCGTGCCGACCGGCGAAAGTGACCTCGCGTTCCCCGACGTGCCCGGCACGGCCGACGCCAGCTCCGTCCGCCTGGCCCCGGCCGGCGACGGCGCGCCGCTGGTGGTGCTGGAACGCAGCCTGGCCGCAGACGTCCCCAGCCTGCGCCGCCTGCTGGAGCTGTCGGTGGGCCAGGAGATCGGCATGCTGGTCAGCGACCAGGGCGCCAACGCCCCGCCCCGGCGGGCAACGGCCACGGTCCTGTCTGTCGCCGAGGACGTCATCCTGGAGATGGAGGGCACGATCCGCGTTGGCCTGCCGGGCGCGCTTGTGCTCGATGCCCTGCCCGAGGGACTGCGCGCCTCCCCGACCCTGTTGGCGACCGTCGAGACAGAGACCGCCGGTCCGCGCACCCTGGCGCTCACCTACCTGGCCGGCGGTCTGGCCTGGAGCGCCGACTACACCCTGGACCTGACGACCCGCATGGACGGCGCCGATCTCGCCGGCTGGGCCACGCTCACCAACACCAGCGGCCGCACCTTCCAGGACGCCCGGATCACCCTGGCCGCCGGCCAGGTGGCCACGGCCAGCCATGACCAGGACATGGGCGGCATGATGATGATGCGCGCGGAGGTGGCGCGGGCGGCGCCCATGCCGTCCGCGCCCAAGGCGGAAGCGCAGGGCGGGTTGCACTTCTACCCGCTGGAACGGCCTGTCACCCTGGCCCATCGCCAGACCCGGCAGGTCGCCCTGGCCCACGCGCCCGCCATCACCGTCGCCACGCGCCATGTGGTGCCGGCCACGGGCCACCCCGGGCTCTATCTGGATCAGGGGGCGGCGGACTCGCCCACCCATGCGGCCCGCCGCCTGGTGCTGACCAACACCGCCGAGACCGGCCTCGGCCTGCCGCTGCCGGCCGGGGTGGTGCGCGTCTATCAGGCCGGACCCGACGGGGCGCCGCGATTCATGGGCGCCGACCATGTCGACCACCTGGCCATCGGCGGCGAGGCGGTCCTCACCCTGGGCGAGGATTTCGACGTCACCGCCGAGCGCCGCCGCACCGCCTTTAGCCGCCTGGGCGACCGGCTGGTGGAGACCGATCACGCCGTCACGCTGCGGAACGGCAAGCTGGACCGGGCGGTCGAGGTCCGGGTCGAGGCCATGGTGCCCGGCGACTGGGAGATCCTGTCCGAGTCCATCGCGCACGAGCCGGAGTCCGCTCATCGCGTCGTCTGGACCGTGCCGGTTCCCGCCGCCGGCGAGGCGACCCTGACCTATACGGTACGCACGAAGTATTGAGCCTGATCGTCGCGGCCTCGCCCCCCTTGCTCCCGCCCGCTGGTCATGGAACAACGGCGCCGCCATGATCAGCCTGTTCGACACCGCCGCCGCCGGCCTGCTCGACCCCCTGCTGTTGCTGCTGGGGGCGATGCTCATCGACGCCTATCTGGGTGAGTTCGGGCCCGTGTTTCGGGTCCTGCCCCATCCGGTGGTGCTCATGGGCCATGCGATCGGCGAGGCCGATGGCCGCCTGAACCGGCCGCATCGCCCCCCCGCCGATCGGCGCATCCGGGGCGTGGTCGCCGCCCTGGGGCTGACCGGCGCCGCCGCCCTGGTCGGGGTGGCGATCCAGTGGTTCTCGGTGACCGCGCCCGCCGGCTGGCTGCTGGAACTGCTGTTGGTCGCGGTGCTGCTGGCCCAGAAAAGCCTGCATGACCATGTGGCCGATGTGGCCCGGGGGCTGGAGACCGGCGGCCTGCCCGGCGGCCGCGCGGCGGTGCGAAAGGTGGTGGGTCGCGATCCCGAGACCCTGGACCAGGCCGGCATCTGCCGGGCGGCGATCGAGTCCCTGGCCGAGAACTTCTCCGACGGTGTGGTGGCGCCGGTGGCCTGGTACGTGCTGTTCGGGCTGCCGGGGCTGCTGGCCTACAAGATGATCAACACCCTGGACTCCATGGTCGGCCATCGGACCGAGCGCCACCGGGACTTCGGCTGGGCCTCGGCGCGGCTGGACGACGTCGCGAACTACCTGCCCGCGCGGCTGTCGGCGCTGCTGATCCTGGCCGCCGCCGCCACGCTGAGGGACGCCGACCCCCAGGCCGCCTGGCGAACCGTGCGGGCCGACGCGCGCCGGCATCGCTCACCCAACGCCGGCTGGCCCGAGGCCGCCACGGCGGGCGCCCTGGGCATCGCCCTCTCGGGCCCGCGCCAGTATCACGGCCGGATGACCGACGAGCCCTGGGTGGGTCGCGGCCGCGCCCGCCTGGACCCGGCCGACATCCGCCGCGCCTTGCGACTCTATGTGCGGGCCTGCCTGGCGCTGGCCGTCCTGGTGGCGGGTGTGCTGGCGGTCAAGCTCCTGCTCCCCGGGCCGGGGTGAGGTGGGCAAGGGGGCTGGACGCGAGCCATACGGATGCGTATCTACAGGGGTCGTCGCGGAGCCCCTCTCGTCACCGGATGATCCCCATGCCCCTGTCCCCCCCGGCCGCGCGCCAGCACGTGCACACCCGTCAGATCGACTGTCGCGGCTTCCAGCGCGATGACGGCCTGTGGGACATCGAGGCCCGCATCGTCGATACCAAGACCTACACGTTCCCCAACCACGACCGGGGGCAGATCGCCGCCGGCGAGGCGCTGCACGACATGTGGCTGCGCGTCACCCTCGACGACGACATGGTCATCCAGGCGATCGAGGCGGTCACCGACGCCTCGCCGTTCACCATTTGCGGCGAGGTCACGCCCAACTATCAACGTCTTGTGGGGCTGTCCATTGGCGCGGGGTTCACGGGCCGGGTGAAGCAGGCCCTGGGCGGCGCCGAGGGCTGCACCCATCTGGTGGAACTGTTGCGCCCCCTGGCCACCACCGCCTATCAAACGCTGCACGCCCGCCGCGAGCAGAAGCGCAAGGCGGCCAACACCGGGGAACGCCCGCGCATCCTGGACACCTGTTATGCGCTCCGCAGCGACGGCCCGGTGGTGGCCCGGGAATGGCCGGAGTTCCACACCGGCCCGGACGGCGGCGTCGGGGCGACGCGGTAGCCGAGACCGGCAAAAGGGGTGATGAGGACACGCGGGCACCCGTCGTCACCCACGATCGCCCAACCATGGCCGTCGATCTCGGGCCTGCCGCCACACCCGGTGGGTGCCCCCGGTGGGTGCCCCCGGTGGGGACCCAGGGCTCCGAACTCGGATGGACGATCGTTTATGAGGCGCCTTCCGAGAGGACCGGAGCACGCGATGGAGATCCCTCGGTCGCTTCACGCCCTCGGTGTCTGTCCGGAAAGCCTTGCAAAACACTACATACGGCGCACGATTCGGGCAAAGGCACACAACATATTGCGGTCCCCGAGACTTTCCGGACGGGCTTTCAGGATGAGGTTGTTTTAAATGGACAAACCTCATCCTGAGCACCCAAAGGGTGCGACGGATCTCCAACGGAAACGAGCACCCTAACGGATCTGTCATCCGAGTTCAGAGCCCTGGGTGGGTGCCGATGCCAGCGCGCGAACCGGAAGCGGGCGGCCCCACGCCGGCCGGTTCGCGCCACGACGATCCCCCTGAAAAACAACACCATCCAACCCACGGGGTGGGTGCGACGCCCGCTGGGCCGGTCGCGCGCCCCGGGGTTCGCGCAAATCGCCTGTTTTCTTAAGACATCCTCGTGGCTTATACTGGCGCGGTCGCCCCCTCGCACGGGGGCGTGGATTGAAACTTGAACCCTATGGGCAATGGTCTGAGTAAGGAGGGTCGCCCCCTCGCACGGGGGCGTGGATTGAAACGCGGGATTCCACCACCGTCCCCGTGGCGGTCAGGTCGCCCCCTCGCACGGGGGCGTGGATTGAAACTAGCTCGGCGCCGCGATGGCCAGCCCCTGCCCGTGTCGCCCCCTCGCACGGGGGCGTGGATTGAAACCATCTAACTGTGCCCACGAGCTAATGCGTGGGTTGTCGCCCCCTCGCACGGGGGCGTGGATTGAAACACGAGTTCCGACCGTCGAGCCATCCTGCATAGTGGTCGCCCCCTCGCACGGGGGCGTGGATTGAAACCCCGCAATTGCCGCTCCAGCATCGTTGGATGAACCGGTCGCCCCCTCGCACGGGGGCGTGGATTGAAACATCCGCTTGCGCATTGGACTATCGTGTCATACGAACGTCGCCCCCTCGCACGGGGGCGTGGATTGAAACCGTGGCACGAGACGCGGGGTTACCACGGAAAGCGTGTCGCCCCCTCGCACGGGGGCGTGGATTGAAACTGTACCTCCGCCATGAAATCCGCATAAGCCATCGGGTCGCCCCCTCGCACGGGGGCGTGGATTGAAACGGTTCCGTGACCCCCTCTACCATATGCCCAACGAGTCGCCCCCTCGCACGGGGGCGTGGATTGAAACTCCAACATCGAGCATCAAGCCATTGAGTATGTGAGTCGCCCCCTCGCACGGGGGCGTGGATTGAAACCCAATCGAAGAAACCCTCGTTTCGGCCGCGCCACAGTCGCCCCCTCGCACGGGGGCGTGGATTGAAACGTGGCCGACGCCGTGCGCAAAACTCGGCGATCCGAGTCGCCCCCTCGCACGGGGGCGTGGATTGAAACGGCCGGATCAGGCAGGACGACAGCATGTCCAGCAGTCGCCCCCTCGCACGGGGGCGTGGATTGAAACGATTGCCTCGAATGGGTCGCACCGGCGGACTACGACGTCGCCCCCTCGCACGGGGGCGTGGATTGAAACCAGGAACTCGACCATTGCCTAGGACTCCACCCCCGCGTCGCCCCCTCGCACGGGGGCGTGGATTGAAACCTGCAGGCGGACGCCGACGCCGTGCACCCCACCCGTCGCCCCCTCGCACGGGGGCGTGGATTGAAACACGCGCCCTTGGCAACCCGGTGATCGAGCCGCTCGGGGTCGCCCCCTCGCACGGGGGCGTGGATTGAAACTATCATGGCCCGGAGGTCGTCGAAGTCTCCGACGGGTCGCCCCCTCGCACGGGGGCGTGGATTGAAACTTTGTGAGGCAGCTATTGGCTCATGAGCCGGACGTCGCCCCCTCGCACGGGGGCGTGGATTGAAACCCGAACTTCACCATGCCCGCGCTCAACAGCGAGAAGGTCGCCCCCTCGCACGGGGGCGTGGATTGAAACGAACTGATCCGCTCTAAAATGGAGACCGTCCAGGACGTCGCCCCCTCGCACGGGGGCGTGGATTGAAACGTCGCGATGGCGTCGAACTCGTCCAGCAACAAGACGTCGCCCCCTCGCACGGGGGCGTGGATTGAAACCGCCGCACGGGCACGGCCCATAGGTCGCCTTGCGGTCGCCCCCTCGCACGGGGGCGTGGATTGAAA
>JANQGN010000068.1 GCA_028277295.1 Rhodospira sp. | reverse complement strand
TCGCAGAAATTATGGGTCATGGGGGTGATGAAGCCGATCCGCTGGCCGGTCTCGGCCACCTCCACATAGCGGGCCGGCCCGCCGGTGCGATAGTCGGTGTCGCGGAGCGTCCAGGTCTCGGACAGGCGCGCGCGGACCGTCGACAGGGGCAGGTACTGATCCATGCGGTCGGGCTCGATCTCGCCCAGGGGCATGGTCTCGATGAAACACAGGTCGAGGCCGCGCTCGCCGCACCAGGCCACCAGGCGATCAAACTCGTCCTCGTTGAGGCCCTTCATGGCCACGGTGTTGATCTTGACCCGCAGGCCAGCGGCGCGGGCGGCGGCGATGCCCCGCATCACGGCGTCGAGATCGCCGCGCCGGGTGATGTGCCGGAAGCGGTCCGGGTTCAGGCTGTCCAGGGAGACATTGATGCGCCGGACACCGCAGTCGACAAGCGCCTGGGCATGGCGGGCCAGCTGGGTTCCGTTGGTGGTCAGGGTCAGTTCATCGAGCCCACCGCCCTCCAGCAGCCGCCCCAGGTCCTGGAACAAATGCATCACGTTCTTGCGCACCAGCGGCTCGCCGCCGGTGATGCGCAGCTTGCGCACGCCCCGGGAGACAAAGGCGCGGCACAGCCGCTCCATCTCCTCCAGGGTCAGCAGTTCCCGCTTGGGCAGGAAGGCCATGGTCTCCGCCATGCAGTACTGACAGCGGAGGTCACACCGGTCGGTCACCGAGACCCGCAAGTAGGTCACGCGACGGCCAAAGGGGTCGATCATCCTGGACGGTTCCCTGTTCCCTGAGCTCCACGCTTCATCCATGACGTGGTGTCGTGGTTCGGGAATGACCATACCTGTCCGGATGCGGTTCGACCAGACTCGTCAGGCCCCCGGCGCCCGCAGCACCACCGCCCGGCCGTGTCGCTTGAGGTGGCGGGCCCCGCCGCCTTCCTGGACCGTGCGCGCCAGGCCGTCGGCATCCTCCACCACCAGGCCAGCAAGCACGGTAACGCCATGGTCGAACAGGGCCGGCGTCAGGGGTGTTCCGGGGCCGACCATCACCACCTCCGCCCCCGGCCGCAGGCAGGCCAGCAGGTCTGGAAGAGTGCCGTTGGCCAGCGTGGAGGCGGTCAGCAGGACCACGTCGGCACCCGGCAACACCGACGCGGCGGCATGGTCCGGCAATCGCCCTGGCCCGGGCGCCCGTTCGATCACCCGCAGGCGCGGAACCCGCTTCATCAGGCCGGGAAAGGCCCCCACGCTCACCGGCGCCTCCGCCGCCGCGGCGCTGGCGGCGAACAGGTCCAGGCCGTTGGCCGCCTCGCCCGCCACGTCCCGGCGATTGTGGGCGGCGTTGACGGCCGCCGCGCCGAGCGCCCGCAAGACCGGATCGGCCCCGGTCAAGCCGGCCGCCAGGTCCCGCAACGGCCGCCCGGCCAGTTCGCCGGGCGCGGGCGTCGGCTGACAGCCATGGGCCTCGCGGCGTGGGGTCTGGGCGAGCCCAACGCCCTCCGGCCCTTCCACAAGGGTCCAGTTCAAGCCGATCACCACCCGCCGCGCCGTGGCCTCGGCGGGTACGCCGGCCACCAGGGCATCGGACAGGCCATGGGGTCCCCACCAGCGCCAGCAGGCTTCGAGACGCGGCGCGAGAAGGTGCCCGGCGGGACCGCAGAAGGTCAGCCAGTCCAGGGCATGGCTTTCGGGGACCAGGGTGAGAACCGGCACGCCCTCTGCCATGGCCGCCAGCATGTCCTGCGCCAGCCCCTGGCCCTGAGCCTCCAGGTGGGAGAACTTGGAGACCACCAGCAGGTCGACGCCTGCCGCCAGGGCCTCACGCAACACCGATGTGGCCTCGGTCAGGCCCTGTGAATCGAGCGAACAGGCCCGCGACCCCCGGCCGAGCGTCTGCATGATATCGCGGCTGGGACCACCACCCAGGTCCAGAAGGTCCATGCCGACCTTGCGGCCGGCGGCGTCCCGGGTGGTGCGCTGCGCCAACCCACCGACCCGAACGCCGCGCGCCTGCAACGCCCGGGCAAAGGTGATCAGCAAGGACTCCACATCGCCCGACGGCGATCCCGCCCCGGATCGATACAGCAGGCCCGCCGGGCCCGCCCCGCCCGGCCGCGCGGCGGCTGGGTCGCGCGCCTGCTCCACCGTCATCGCCTGTCGCCCCGTGTCACGGTCCATGTTCGGCCGGCGGCGCCAGGGATGCGGGATCAGGCGATACACATCTCGTGCGCGCCCCCACCAAGCTCCACCCAGTTCATGATACCATTGCGGCCGTTGCGTTTCACGAAGTAGAGCGCCTCATCCGCCTTGCGGATCAGGTCATCCTGGGTAATCTCCGCCGGTATGGCCGCCGCCACATAGCCCATGCTCACGGTCACGGGGACGGCCAGGCCATCGTCGGTCGTGAACACCTCGGCGCGAATGGCTGTCTGCACGCGGTCCAGGAACGCGCCAACATCGGATTCGCGGATGTCGTTCAACAGAACGGCGAACTCCTCGCCGCCCACGCGCGCAACCGTATCCCCTTCCCGCACCGTGGACCGCAAAAGATGGGCCAGTCCCACCAACACCCGATCGCCGGTCAGGTGGCCATGCGTGTCGTTGATTCGCTTGAAAAAATCCACGTCCAGGAGAGCCAGGGCAAATGGTCGATGATATCGAAACAGATTGGAAAGAGCCTTGGCGATCTGGTCCCGAAAATACTGACGATTGTAAATATTCGTCAAAGGATCGCGAATGACCGCTTCTTCAAGTTTTTTCCGAATCTCGATGGCTTCGTCTCGCTGTGACTGAATCCGCTCTTCCCGCAAGGCGATCTGCCGGGCCATCCAGTTGAGCGATACCCGCAGGCGGTCAAACTCGTTGACGTCACTGTTATTGACATCGCCGAACGCCTTGCGCCCGACGGGAAGACTGGCGCCGAGCTGTCCCTTCTTAATGCACTCAACAAAACTTTCGATTTGCCGCATGTCCTTGAGAATCAAGACTGGGGCCAAGATTGGCGCGGCCACAAGAAAACAAACGGCGTTTACGCCAATCGAAATAAGGATCATATCCATGTAGTGTGGCGGAAGAATGAGCACAAGTATGGCGTGCGCCAGTACAATTGCCACAAATCCAACGAGGCACAATCTATTCAGGATTGTCATTTCCTGGATAACCCCATCTCTCGACGCGCGGCTTTTTCCGCGCCGGGTCTCCTGGTGAACTGCTTGTCACCGCAGGAGATGATGGAAGGGACAGCTTCAGGAGACATCGTGATCCTTGGTCTCCCCTGAAGCGCTGGCCTTGCTTTGATCTTGTTGCTCGAAGCAGATGATACCGAGCTCTCAAGTCAAATCCAGCACATTCACAATATATATTATCAACCCGGCATTGGGCTCACCTCCGACCGAGCCCCCCCGCGCGGCGGCGGACCGTGGGCATGCGCGGACCCGCAGGTCCGCCTGTTCGGCTTCGATCGAAGAATAAAGATCACTATTTAATAATCCGTTACGAGGCGACTCTCTCACAAAGCTTTATGCCCTGCGCGCGCCATGAAACGCGGCGATCCCGCAAGACTGTGGCGCGACGAGACCGGCGTGACAAGGCAAACGCCCCTCACGCCACATCGAAAGTACTATATCTATAGTTAGTGCTTTCGCCTTGGTCGCCGGCGTCCGGGGAGAGTTTTTCGTGGGGACCGGATGGGGACCTGACATGGCCACAAACGCCAGCGGCCACGACGCCTGAGACCTTTGGCGGTATGTCGCTTGCCCAGGCGAGGAAACATCAGAACTCGTGGCCTTCCGCGTCGCCGTCGCCTGACGACGTAGACATGCACTGGAAAGGCATGCCCTCCTCCTGAGTGTCTGTCCGGAAAGCCCTGATAAATACCACATTCGGCGCGCGACCGGAGAACAGGAACACACTATATTGCGGTTCCCGAGACTTTACGGACGGGCTCTGACGGCGGCGGACGGCTTGCCTCCGGCCCATGTCCAGGGAACCGGACCGTTACCCACCCTATCCCCGGGGCGGGCGGGCCTCTTCCACCAGGTCAAGATCGACGGCGGCCGTATTGACAATCTGCTTGCCTTGGTTTTCGAAGTTCACGGTCACGCGGGCACCAACCACGGTCTGCACCTGCCCTATCCCCCAGTCCGGCTGGGTGGGCAAGCGCACCCAAGCCCCCGGCGTGAACGGAAGAATGATGGCATCCGGCATGAGGCACGCCCCCGAAAAAAGAGAGAAAACTCACACAGTCGCGCATAGATTAGAATGCCAGGACCCGCCACCAGTCTGCACTAGGCGCGACGGTCGTCTTTGTGACATGGGAACGAAACACGGCGCGCGCCAGGGATGAGAACCGACGAATACCCCCTGGCGCCTCACGCGCGCCCCTCATCTGAAACGGATACATGCAGCGCAATACCTTCTTTGGTTGAGAGTGGATCGTCCGGCGGGCCGTGCCGGGCGCGCAACGTGAATGGCCAGCCTTATTCCTTATTCCTTTTTGATTGCATGCACGAACCACCACCCGTCTCTCCACTGGCCCCCGAAAGGACCGCTCATGGCAGACCATGCCCTTCTGGATTTGGCACAAATCCTGTGCACACGGTTGTGTCATGACCTCGCCGGGCCGGTGGGGGCGGTCAATTCGGGCGCCGAACTTTTGCGGGAGGAAGGCAACACCCCAGACCCTCAAGTCATCACCCTGATGGCCGACAGCGCGGCCTCCGCGACCACCCGGTTGCGGTTCCTGCGGGCGGTGATGGGCACACCGAGAAGCCGTGGGCTCGTCCCGGACGGTGCGCGGGGCCTGCTGGCCGACTACCTGGCGGTGACCTGTGGGGGGCGCGTTCCGGCGCTGGACTGGTCGGTGATCCTCACCGGAGAGGCACCGGATCGGGTGCGCCCCATGATTCAGGTGATCCTCAACCTGTGCCTCGTGGCCCTGGAGACCGTGCCGCGGCCGGATCACCTGAGCGTCCACGCCCTATCCTTGCGCTCGGCGAGCGTGCTGATCGGCGGCCCCGGACAGCCGCGCCCGGCCCCACTGGAGGCGCTGCGGGCCGGGCTGGCGGGACCGCCGGTGTCCGCCGACCCGCGCGACGCCCAAGGCGCGTACACAGGATTGCTGGCGCGGGCCCTCGGCCTGACGGCGTCGGCCGAGACCGACCCCGGCGCCGTGCGCCTGGTCCTTCGGCCAGCCGCCCATGATCCGGGTCGCGTCGCATGACACCGCATTGATAACGCTGCTGGCCTATGGTCCCGGCGTCTGACCATGGTATAAGGACGGAAGAGGCGATGGTCGCGGCATCGTGTTCAGGGTTGGTTGTGCGCCGACGGCGCTCCGATCGCTGACCGAGGTCCACCAGGGCGCGCTGGGTGGCACCAGGACCGGCCCGACCGAATGATGGCGCCGGCAGACAACGGGGGTCTTACGATGGATGACCTGCTGAGCGAATTCCTGACCGAAACGGGCGAGAGCCTGTCCACCCTGGACGTGGAACTGGTCAACCTCGAACAGAACCCGAACGACCGCGACATCCTGTCGAACATCTTCCGCCTGGTGCACACCATCAAGGGCACCTGTGGTTTTCTCGGCCTGCCCCGGCTGGAAAGCCTGGCGCACGCCGGCGAAAACGTGCTGGGCAAGTTTCGCGACGGCGAGTTGGAGGTCACCCAGGAGGCCGTCACCGTCATCCTGCACACCATCGATCGTATTAAGGACATCCTGGGCCACCTGGAGCAGACCGAAACAGAGCCCGAAGGCACCGACCAGGATCTGAAGGACCAGTTGGGTCTGCTGGCGGAAGGCCGGTCCCTGGGCGACACGGCGCCGGTCCAGCCGGCAGCGCCGCCCCCAGCCGAGCCCGCCGCCCCGGCCGCCGAAGACGCGCCGGTGGTCAGCAACGACGGCTTCCCGGTGGCGGCCGAACTCCTGGCCGAGGTCGAGGAGGCCATGTCCCAGGGCAAGCGGGCGGCGACCTCGGAGGAACTCGCGGCGGAGATGGCGGCGGAGCGGGTCACCGAGACCCCCACGCAGCCAGCGGCCTCGCAGCCAGCGGCCACCCCGCCACCAGCCGAGGCACCGCCGGCCGAGCCAGCCCCGGGATCCGCGACGGGATCAGCGTCTGAACCGACCCCCGAGCCCGCGCAAAAAGCCCAGGTCCCGGCGCGCACGGCCGCCGCCCAGGAGGCCAATAACGCCGACGGCGCCAGGAAGGAGTCGGTGGCGGCGCAGAGCATCCGCGTCAACGTGGACCTGCTGGAAAACCTGATGACCCTGGTGTCCGAACTGGTCCTGACCCGCAACCAGCTGCTGCAGATGGTGCGCGGCACGGATGATTCGGAGTTCGCGGCGCCCTTGCAGCGCCTGTCGCACATCACCTCCGACCTTCAGGAAGGGGTGATGAAGACACGCATGCAGCCCATCGGCAACGCCTGGGCCAAGCTGCCGCGCATTGTCCGCGACCTTGCCCTGGAAATGGGCAAGAAGATCGACCTGCAAATGTTCGGCGCCGATACCGAACTGGATCGCCAGGTTCTGGAGCTGATCAAGGACCCGCTCACCCACATGGTGCGCAACTCGGGCGACCACGGCCTCGAGTACCCGGACGAGCGTGCCGCCGCCGGCAAGCCCGAGACCGGTGTTGTTAAGCTGAACGCCTATCACGAGGGCGGTCACATCATCATCGAGATCTCCGACGACGGGCGCGGCCTGAACCTGCGCAAGATTCGCGAGAAGGCGATCATGAACGGCCTGGCCAGCGAGGCCGAGGTGGAAGGCCTGAGCGATCAGCAGATCGCCCAGTTCATCTTCAAGGCGGGCCTGTCCACGGCCGAGAAGGTAACCAACGTCTCCGGTCGCGGCGTCGGCATGGACGTGGTGCGCACAAACATCGAGAAGATCGGCGGCACCATCGAACTGAAGACCTGGCCCGGCAAGGGCTCCACCTTCATCATCAAGATCCCGCTCACGCTGGCCATCGTGTCCGGCCTGATCGTCGAAAGCGCCGGCGAGCGCTTCGCCATCCCGCAGATTTCGGTGCTGGAACTGGTTCGCGTGACCGCCAAGTCAGACACCCGGATCGAGCGCATCAACCGCGCGCCGGTGTTGCGCCTGCGGGATCGGCTGCTGCCCCTGGTGTCTCTGGCCGCCCTTCTGCAGCTTGACGAGGATCGTGGCACCGTCGAGGACGAGGTCGGCGGCCAGGAGGAAACCTTTATCGTCGTTGCCCAGGTCGGCACCTACACCTTCGGCATCATCGTTGACCGGGTGTTCGACACCGAGGAAATCGTCGTCAAGCCGGTGGCGCCTATCCTGCGCCACATCAGTATGTTCTCCGGCAACACCATCCTTGGCGACGGCAGCGTCATCATGATCCTGGACCCCAATGGCATCGCCGGGGCCACGGGCGAGTCCACCATGGGCGGCGGCGGCGCCGCCGAGGCGGTGCACATGCACGAAACCCGTGGCGACGACTATACCTCGTTGCTCATTTTCCGCGCCGGCTCCACCGAACTGAAGGCGGTGCCGCTGGCCCTGGTGGCACGTCTGGAAGAAATCGACATCGACAAGGTGGAGTACAGCTACGGTCAGCCGGTCGTGCAGTATCGGGGCCAGTTGATGCCGCTGATCGGTGTGGACGGCATGCTGGGCATGAAGAGCGAGGGGCGTCAGCCGGTGTTGGTGTTCTCCGACCGTGAACGCACCATGGGCCTGATGGTTGACGAGATTGTCGACATCGTCGAGGACCGCCTGAAGGTCGAGTTGAAGGCCGAGCAGATGGGCGTGATCGGAACCGCCGTGATCAATGGCAAGGCCACGGACATCATCGACACCGGACACTACCTGACCCAGGCGTTCGGCGACTGGTTTGGCACCGCCGACAGCGAGGCGTTTCAAGCGGGTCGCGAGCCGCCGGTGCTTCTGGTGGACGACAGCCCCTTCTTCCGCAACCTGCTTTCGCCGCTGCTGTCGGCGGCCGGATTCGAGGTCACAACCGTCGCGGCGCCAGCCGAGGCCCTGGACCTGTTTGAACAGGGGCATCGCTACGCGGCCATCATCAGCGACATCGAGATGCCGGATATGAATGGCTTCGAGTTCGCCGAGGCCGTGCGCCAGCGCCCGGAGGGCGCCAGCGTGCCGCTGATCGCCCTGTCCTCGCATGCCTCCGAGCGTGACCTGGAACGGGGCCGTGAAGCCGGGTTCGACGATTACGTGGCCAAGTTCGACCGTGAATCTCTGTTGCATGCCTTGCGGACATTGATCGCCGAGACAAGCGCCGGCGGCCAGACCAAGGCCAGCAACGCCTTCGCCACCATGGGCAACTGACCGCGCCCCTATTGTCAACAGGCCCTGGAGCAAATCCAGGGCTCCGAACCCGGATGACAGGTCCGTCAGGTTGCTCGTCTCCGTTGGAGATCCTTCGCGTCCTGCGGACGCTCAGGATGAGGGCTTTCCCTTTTTAAGGGCTTCATCCTGAGGAAGCGGAGCGACCGAAGGATCTCCATCGATGCCCCGCACCCTCTCGGATCGTGACTCATGAACGATCGTCCATCCGGGTTCGGAGCCCTGTCATTTTTCCGACGGGACCGCGTTCCCCGGCCCGGCGGGAAAAGACGTGTGAATACGATAGGCCCCGACCAAGGCGGGGTGTGGTCGTCTCGAACACCGCCATCCGCCCGGGTCTCATACTCAGTGTCTGTCCGGAAAGCCTTTTAAAAATCCACATACGGTATGCCGTTCGGGCACAAGAACACAATATATTGAGGCTCCCGAAACTTTCCGGACGGGCTCTCACACGGCGCGCCCTGTTCGCGGTGGCCCCATGCCCTGTCAGGATTTAGCATGGGCTCCATCCCTCGTGGGCCATCGGCCCCGGGGCCACGGCAGACACGAGATGGGCCCTTTCATGATGATCCTGGATGACCTGCTGGCGCGCCGACTGTATCTGGGGGTGACCGGCCTGTCCCGCGCGGGCAAGACCGTGTTCATCACCTCCCTGATTCACAATCTCTTGCGGGCCGACGCCGCCGCCTCGGTCTGCCCCTTGCGCAACTTCGATCCCTTCGACGATGGCCGTCTGATTGGGGCCGTGCTCCGCCACGATGCCAACGCCACCATTCCCGAGTTCCCCTATGCCCAGGCGGTCAAGACGCTGACGGGCGAGGACCCCCACTGGCCGGAGCCGACGCGGGGCATCTCCCGTATTCGCGTGGACATCCGCTACCGCCGCACTGGCGAGGGCCTGACCAGCGCCGCCGCCACGCGGCTGGGGCTGACCGAGGGCGTCCTCCAACTGGAGATCGTCGATTATCCCGGCGAATGGCTGGTTGACCTGCCCATGCTCTCGCAGACCTTCGAGACCTGGTCCGAGGCCATGCTCAAGCAGGCCCGCGAGGGCTCGCGCGCCGCCCTGTCGGGCGACTGGCTGACCTTCATGGAGGCGCGCGCCACCGACAGCCCGCACGACGAGGAATGGGCCGAGCAGGCGGCCACCCTGTACACCGACTACCTGCGCGCCTGCGCCGACAAGGGCTTGCGCCTGCTGCAACCCGGCCGTTTCCTGCACCCGGCGGATCTGCGCGGGGCCGCCGTGTTGCGCTTCTGCCCCATGCCCGGGGTGAGTGGCGCCACGCCCGCCGCCGGCACCCTGCACGAGGCGTTCCGCGCCAAGTTCCGCGACTACCAGGACAAGGTGGTGCGCAGCTTCTACAGCCGCCACTTCGCCGGCCTGGACCGCCAGATCGTGCTGGTCGACGCGCTCACGGCCCTTAACGAGGGACCCGAGGTATTCGCCGACATGAGCACCGCCTTATCCTCGGTGCTGCACAGCTTCCGGCACGGCCACAATACACCCTTGTCGTGGTTGATGGGGCGGCGCATCTCCAAGGTGCTGTTCGCCGCCACCAAGGCCGATCACGTCATTCGCGGCGACCGACTGCACCTGGAGAACCTGACCCGCCGCATGCTGCACGTCCTGGACGAGACCAACGCCATCAAGGTGGCCGCTGGCGTCGACGTCGCGGCCATGGCCGCCATCCGCTGCACCGAGGACACCCGGCGCGCCGACAACGGCCGCGAGATCCTGCTCGGGCGACGCCCCGGCGACACCGCCGACACCCCCCTGGAGCCTGGCGCCATCCCGCTGGACTTCCCGCCCGACTGGGACGCGTTCCGCTATCGGTACTGGGACTTCCAGCCGTGCCCCGATTCCTCGTGGCGGCATGGCGGTTTCCCCAACATCCGCATGCCGGAGGTCCTGAACTACCTGATCGGCGAGGACATGCGATGAACGCCCGCGACACACAACGGCCGCCGCCGCGTCAGCCGGGGGTTGTCGACCCTGCCCTGGTGATGCCCAGCGAGACGCCACGCCGGCCGCCGCCAGACAGGATGATCACCCCACAGGTGGTGCCGCCGGCCCCGCCCACCCCGAATGGATCCAGCGTCCCGACGGCGCATCCCAAGGCGCATTCCAAGGCCCAACCCAAGACTCGGCTCCCCGTCCAGACCGATGACGAGGCCAGCGGCGCGACCGCCGACGGCGCGGGGGCGGGGGCGGGGGCGGGTGCGGCGCGGACCGGCCGCGCCATCCTGGCCGCCACGTCGCGGTGGGGCCGGGCGTTCTGGTTGCTCCTGGCACTCATGGGCGCCTTCCTGACCTATGACACCCTGAGCGGGCTGGTCACCATCTGGAGCCGCGACCCCGTCGGCGGCGCCCTGCTGACGGCCTTGACGCTGGCCTTCCTGGCCGCCCTGGGCGCGGCGATCGCGGCGGAGCTGCGCACCCTCCGCCGCTTGCGGGAGGTGGCCCGCTTCCGGTCTCAGATGGAGGCGGCGCTGGAGCAGGATTCGGCCCGGCGACTCTCCAACGCCCTGGCGCCGCTGCTGGCCATGGTGCATGAACGCCGCCCCGACCTGGTGCGGGACTTCCGCCACCGCGTCCAGGGGCAAAAGGAGTGCGCGGCCATCCTCAAGCAGTTCCGGGGCGCCGTGCTGGTGCCCCTGGACCAGGAGGCCCGGCGGGCCGTGCGCGCCAACGCCATGGCCGTGCTCGGCGCCACCGCCATCAGCCCGCACCCGGCGCTGGACGTGGCGATCGTCATCTGGCGCGGCATGGTCATGGTGCGCAAGGTGGCCGAGATTTACGGCCTGCGCCCCGGCGGCCTGGCAACCCTGCACCTGACCCGGTCGGTGGTGGTCAGCGCGGCCATGGCCATGGCCGCCGATCCGGCCGGCGAGGCGGTGGCCAACGCCCTGGGCGGCAGCCTGGCGGAAAAGGTGTCGGCGCGGTTCGCCGAAGGCTCCATCTCCGGACTGCGGGCGTTGCGCCTGGGCGTGCGTTCCATCGAAGTCTGCCGCCCCTTGCCCTTCGAACCCGAGGAACGCAAGGGCATGTTGCACACCCTCATGCAAGGATAGGACAGCCGCGCCCATGACCGAGGCTCCCGATCGCTTCCTGAACGGCCCCGCCCTGCCACCGGCCGCCGGCGGCCCTCCACGATCCCTGGTCGTGCTATTGCATGGATACGGCGCCGACGGCCACGACCTGATTGGCCTGGCGCCGCATCTGGCCCCGGCCCTGCCCGAGACGCTGTTCGTGGCGCCACACGCCCCCGAGCCTTGCGAGATGGCCCCCTTTGGCCGGCAGTGGTTCAGCCTCGCCCGCTATGACCCGGACATGGCGCGCCGCGACCCGGCCACCCTGGCCCCCGCGCTGGAGGCCCTGGACACCGGAACCGCCGCCGCTCAGCCGCGCCTGGACAGTTTCCTGGATGCTTTGCTGGAGACTCAGGGGCTGACGCCCGACCGGCTGGCGCTGGTGGGATTCTCCCAGGGAACCATGATGGCGCTCCGCTGCGCCACCCGGCGCACCGCGCCCCTGGCGGCCGTCATCGGTTTCTCCGGCGCTCTCACGGGCGCGACCGCCCTGGCCGAGGTCGTCACCGCCCGTCCACCCATCACCCTGATCCATGGCGAGGACGACCCGGTGGTTCCATTTCCGGCGATGGCCCTGGCCGAGACCACATTGCGCGCGGCCGGATTCGCCGTTACCGCGCATGGTCGTCCGGGTCTAGAGCACGGAATCGATCCGGACGGTCTCGCCATCGCCCGCGCGGTCCTGGCCCGAACCCTCCAAGCCAAACATCAGAACGGGTCCGAATGAGTCCATGCCTGTCATGGGCTCGCACCATGATCACCATCGAAACCAAGATGACGTCGTTGTGAGCTGTCCGTCTTCCAACGTCGTGAGTCACGTCCTATACTAACGCAGGCTTAGGGCGGCGAACCCGAACGTCAATCTCCGGGCGTCTAAGGCCAGTT
Organism: Rhodospira sp.; assembly: GCA_028277295.1. Taxonomy (GTDB): domain Bacteria; phylum Pseudomonadota; class Alphaproteobacteria; order Rhodospirillales; family Rhodospirillaceae; genus Rhodospira. Next base: position 1,876 of record JANQGN010000068.1, on the reverse strand, counting down.
TCTTTTCAACGAAATGTGAACACGGGTAGCCCGCCATGAACATTTTTTTTCGCCTGATCCTGGCCTTGGGCGGTATCGCCCTCGTGACCGCCGTTGTTATTTCCATGGTGTTCACCCTGTTCATGGACCGGCTCACAACACAGTCCGGTCATCGCCAGTTGGCGCAACTCTTTGATTTTCTGGAGGGCAGCGTCGCCGAAGAAGGACAGAACGCCCTGTCGATGGCCGCCGTCATCGCCAAATCGCCCGCGGCCACGCGGGCGCTGGCCGAGAATGACCGCCAGACCCTCCTGGATCTCTATGGGCCAACATTCGACACCTTGCGCGACACTTACGGCGTTCGACAGTTCCAGTTCCATCTGCCACCAGCGACATCGTTTCTCCGAGTCCACAAGCCTGAGAAGTTCGGCGACGACCTGTCCAGCTTCCGCGCCACGGTGGTCGAGGCCAACACACGCCGCACCGCCATCGACGGTCTGGAGCATGGCGTCGCTGGCCTGGGCCTGCGCGGCGTGATGCCCGTCAGTCATGACGGCATCCACGTGGGAACCGTGGAGTTCGGCCTGTCGTTCGACCAGACCTTCTTCGACCAGTTTGCCCAGACCAATGGCGTCGAGGTTGCCCTGTTCCTGCCCGAGGCCAATGGAGGTTTCGCGGCCTTCGCCAACACCGGCAGCCGTCCCCTGATAGACGCCGAGGACATGACCACGGCGATGCAAGGAAACACGGTGGTTCGCGACGTGCGCCTGGATGGCCTGGCGCTTGCCGTGATGGCCCGGCCGATCAAGGACTTCTCCGGCCGCACCCTCGGCGTGGCCACCATCGCCATGGACGTGGCCCCCTACCTGGCGCAACTGGACACCGCCCGCTGGCGTGCCGTGGCGGTCACCGTGGGCACCTTGGTTCTGGCGCTGATTCTCGGGGCGTGGATCGCCCTCGGCATCTCCGGCCCCCTCCGCCGGGTGACCGAAACCCTGGGGCGTTTCGCGGCCCGCGACTTTTCCGACGCCATTCCCGACGCCAAGGGGTCGTGGGAGATCCCGCGGATGCTGAGGTCGCTCAAGACCTTCCATGACGTGGCGCTGGCGTTGGACAAAACCGAACGGGAGATGACGGAACAACTCGCCGATTTGAAGACCCAGCAAAAGGCCCTGGCCACGGCGGCACGCACCAACCTGCGCGGCGTGGTGGCCGCCGCCGTGCAGGCCAACGAGGCCATCGTCACCATGGCCCACGTAACCCGCAACGTGAACGCCGCCAACGTGCAGTCGCAGGCCATGGCATCGGCGGTGGAAGAGATGGTGACGTCGACGCGGGAAATCTCCGCCTCCTCCGATCAGGCCGCCCATGAAGCCGAGGGGACACGCGGCGCCGCCAACCAGGGCGTCAGCGGCGCCGGCGCCGCGGTGGACACCATGGAAGGCATCCATAGCGCGGTGCGCGACGCGGCCGACCGGGTGGACACCCTGGCCCAGGCCTCGGCGCAGATCGGCGAGATCGTCCAGCAAATCGAGGACATCGCCGACCAGACCAACCTGCTGGCCCTGAACGCGACCATCGAGGCGGCCCGAGCGGGCGACGCCGGCAAGGGCTTCGCGGTGGTGGCCAACGAAGTGAAATCGCTCGCCAATCAGACCGCCCGGGCCACCGAGGACATCCGAAACCGCATCGACACCTTGCGCACCGAGATGGACAGCATCGTCGCCGCCATGGAAAAGGGGGCCAAGGCGGTCGAGGACGGCCGTGGCGTGGTCACCAACCTTGGCGGCCATCTGGGCTCTATCGCGGATGGCATCGGCTCGGTCACCGAACGCATGCGCGATATCGCCTCCATCCTCTCCCAGCAAACCCAGGCCGCCAACGAAATCGCCCAGGG